>DATBQV010000046.1:0-6637 GCA_036560625.1 Gemmatimonadales bacterium | reverse complement strand
CATGTTGGCGTAGAGATAGGACTGTGCGTACAGCGGACCGGTGGCGAAGAGATCCTTGCCGCCCACGTAGTCGCCGGGGGGCAGCTCCGCCCCTGTGAACCGCCGGTACGCCGCCGCGTAAAGCGAGTCCGGATTCGCCCGCCGGTGGAGGTAGAGCGAGATCTCGGTGTACGCCTGAAGCGTGATGGACCGCCGAAGCCAGAGCAGCAGCTCCATCTTCCCCACCTGCTCGAGCCGCTCGGCCTGTTCGGGCGCGACACCCGCAGCTCGCACGAGCCAGTGGTGGTCGTAGGCCAAGTGTCCGAGGGTCTCGGCGACTCCCTCGCCGAGCGGGGTCTCGTCACCGCGGAAGAAGATCGGCGAGAGATCGGGCCGCATCAGCGTGCCGTTGAGAGCGTGGGCGTACTCATGAAACAGCGTCTCGTAGAAGGTGGCGCCGGTGAACGGATTCGTCAGGAGCCGCGCATCGAAGGGCGGCCGAGTGAAGAACGTGATCCCGCCGGTGGGCACATCCCAGACCTTGACGTCGATCGGCAGGCTGTCCACGGCAAAGCCGAGGCCGCTCATCAAGTCATGCAGGCGGGCGAGTCCCGGCTCCTTCGGCCAGGCATCTTTGCCGGCGCTCAGCTCCTGGCGGTGGAGCCAGTAGTCGATGTCCCACGGCTCCACCCGGTCGACGCCCAAGTCGGACTTGACCCGCGCCAGAATCGTGAGATAGGCGGGCCGGGTTGCCTGCTCGAACGCTTCGATATCGTGCAACACCGTGGCCGTCTCCAGACTCGAGAGCTCGAGCCCCGCGGCCGCGCCGTTGGCGAAGCCCTGCTGCCGCCCGATGCGGTCCACGAGACTCATGGCCTCGAAGATGGGCCGCCGGAGGTGCGGCGAGATCTGGGGGCGCGAGCGGAACGCCTCTTCGCGGAGGGACCTGTCGGCGCTGGTGTCGGTCAACTCGTAGACTGCGGTCCCCGTGAGCCGCTGCCCGCGGACCTCGAACCGGAACTGGCCCAGCGTGTCCTGCACGGTTGCCTGCAGGTCCACGAGGCGGAGAGGCAGCCGCGGATCCGCCCGCGCGATCAGGAAGTCCCGGTGATGCAGAAAGAGGCGGCGTGCCAACGTGCTGTCGCGAACCTTGCCGCGCCACCGCTCGATGACCGCCGCATAGTCCTTCCGGCTGGCCAGGTCGGCCTCGAGCCGGGCGAACGGTCCGGCGAAATGCCGAGTCTCCCCCTTCCACTGGTAATACTGCTCGACGTTGAGTGCGTTCGAGAGGGCGAACTCCTGGATCTCCAGCTCGTCGAGAAACGCCTTGAGCTCCGCCTCGGTGCGCGCCACCGGCGCGGGACCGCCAAGGGTAAGGCGGTTGGACGCAGGCCCCTGCGCCCCTCCGATGGTGACGGCTGCCGTCAGAAGCGCGACGATCAGGCAGACACACGACTTCGGCTGACGGAGCGATGGACGGGGCACAGGATCTCCTCAGGGATGGACCGGGCTGTAGATGCCTTCGAACAGAACCTGCCACTTCACGCCGTCGGGTGACGAATCCCAGCGCTGGCGCACCTTGCCGCCGTCCAGGCGCTCCCAGGCGATCCGCTGCTTGACCGTGTGCCCGGTAGAGTCCACGGTCTCACCGCTCAGGACCATCCGGCCATCGACCAGCGCACCGTCCAGCTGGAGCAGCAGGCCATCGTCGTCCACCCACGTCTGATGCCAGCGATGCCGCGAGGCATCATAGATGTTGTAGCTGGTCCCGTTGTGGCCGCCCGCACCGCGCCAGTTCTCCTGCAGCACACAGCCGCCCAGCGTTCGCCGGATCGTGTTCGCGCCGGCCCGCTTGCCGTCCGGTGTGTGGACCTCCCAATCGCCGAGCCAGAAGTCGAACTGCCGATGCTCGGCCGTAGCACACGGAGGCTTCGGGTCCGGCCGCCGTTCCGCCTGCCCGGGGACGGGTGCGGCGGCCGCGCCGGTCAGAACGGCGAGCCAGAGGCCGGGCACACGGATGTTTCGCTTGGACACGGCTTGCTCCTCTATAGGGGGTTGCTCCCCCTACGCGGAACCGCTTCACCGGGTGCCATGTCGCGCGATCAGGGCGTCAGCCGCCCGCCGTCAACGAAAGAACGTCGCGATCGCGCCGAAGTAGCCGGCGGAGTCCACGAGATATGCGTCGTTGTGGCCGCCGCCGAGAGCGACGAACGACTTCGGCTCCGGGGTTCGCTCATACAGTCGCCGGCCCAGCTCGAACGGGATCACTTCGTCTTGCCGGGCATGGAGGAACAGCTTGGGTCCCCGGACGCGGGGGATCTTGGCCTCCGAGTCGAAGCGGCTGCGCATCACCAGGCGGACGGGCAGGAACCAGTAGATGCGTCGGGCAATGTCGGGGCCCGAGCTGAACGCGCCTTCCAGAATGAGCCCGCGGGCCGGGACCCGGCTCGCGAGATGCACCGCGACCGCGCTGCCGAGCGAGTGTCCGAAGATCACGATCCGCTCGGCCGGCACCCGGAGCGAATCGCGGAGAAAGGCGTACGCCGCGTCGGCGTCGAGGTAGACGCCCGCCTCCGTGGGCGTCCCCTCGCTCTCGCCGTACCCGCGGTAGTCGAACGTGACCAGGTTGAGGCCGAGCGCGCGGAGCCGCTGATAGTGCTCGGGCCGCCCGTCGCTCGAGATGTTCCCGGCGTTTCCGTGAAAGATGAGCAGCCACGGGCGCGAGGTGTCGTCGCTCGCCATTACCCAGCCCGCCAGCCGCACGCCGTCGCGCGTCACCGTCGTGACGCGGGCCGGGTCGAGCCCGAGTTGCGGATCCGGACGGGCGAGCCGCCGCGTTGAGGGCGCCACCGGGAACACCAGCCGGTTCTCGAGCAGCATGAGCGCGCCCACGAGACCTCCGTAGGCAAGGAGGACCACGGTAAGCCCGGCCGTCGCGATGCCCCGCGGATTGAGGGTCAGAGAGGGTGGAAGCGCTCGCCGTGGGCGGCCATGGCCTCCAGCACGGGAGCGGGCGCGAAGCGGGCGCCATGGGCGGTTGCCAGGCGGGTCAGGGTCTCCACCACGTTGCCCGCGCTGAGGTCGTCGATGAGCCGGAGCGGACCTCCGCGGAAGGCGGGAAACCCGATCCCGAAGATCGCGCCGATGTCCCCGTCGCGCGCGCTCTGCACTACCCCCTCGGCGCAGGCCATCGCCGCTTCGTTGAGCATGAGATACACCAGGCGACGCTGAATGTCTTCGTGGGCAAAGCCCTCGAGCGGCTTCACGCCGAGAATGCGGTAGACTCGCTCGTCCACGCCGGTCTTGTGGCCTTCGTGATAGCCGTAGAACCCGCGTCCGTTCTTCCGGCCCAGACGATCGTCTTCCAGCATGCGCCCGATCAGGGCCGGCGGCGCCATACGTTCGCCGAACGCCGCATGCATGACCTTCGACGCCTTCTGCGCCACATCCAGTCCAACCTCGTCCATCAGCGCCACCGGTCCGACCGGAAAGCCCCAGCGGGTCATCGTCCGGTCGATCAGCTCCACGGGCACGCCCTCCTCGACCAGCACCCCGGCCTCGTTGAGGTAAGGCGAGAGAATCCGGTTCACCCAGAAGCCGGGGTGATCGCGGACGACGATCACCGTCTTCCCCATCGCCCGCCCGAAGCGGACCACCGAGACCGCGGTACGGGCATCGGTCCGGTCGGTCGGGATCACCTCGAGCAGCGGCATTCGCTCGACCGGCGAGAAGAAATGCATGCCGATGACCCGCTCCGGCCTGGACGCGCCCGCGGCAATGTCGCGGATCGGAATCGTGGAGGTGTTGGTGGCGAAGATGGCCTCCGGACGGATCTCGGCTTCCACCTCCGCAAGCACGCGCCGCTTCACAACGAGATCCTCGAACACCGCCTCGATGACGAGATCGGCCCGGGTGAATCCGCTGTAGTCGGCGCTGCCCGAGAGCAGGCCCGCGAGCCGCTGATGCTGCGGGCGCGAGAGCCGGCGTCGCCGGAGCCGTTCGTCGAGGATACCGAGCGCGGCCTTGAGGCCCCGCCCGACCCTCGGCAGCTCGGAGTCCTTGAGGCGTGATTCCACCTGGGCGTTGAGCACGGCGGTCCCGGCGATGGCCGCGCCCATGAACCCGGAGCCGACGACACCGAGTCTGTGGATGGGGATCGGCGTGACCTCGAGCCCGGGTGGCACGCCGTCGTCCTTCTTGAGCGCGGTGGTGGCGAAGAAGATCCGGACGAGGTTCCGCGATACCGGCGTCACCGCCAGCGCGCCGAACCGCTCCCGCTCCGCCCGGAATCCCTCGAGCGCCCCCTGCTCCAGGCCGATCCGTACCGCCTCCAGTGCGGCCAGTGGCGCGGGATAGTGTCCGCCGGTCTTCTTCAAGACCTCCTTCCGCGCCATGCGATAGACGATCTGGCGCCCCATCGGTGTCCCATCCAGCAGCGCGCCGGCCGGCCCGCCCGGCCCGGTGCGTCGGGGAATTCCCTCGCGCGCGAGCCGGTCCGCAGCCGCGAGAGCCACCGCCCGCAGAATGCTCTTCGGCACCATCTCGTCCACCAGCCCGAGCTTGAGCGCCTTCTGCGCCCGCTCCGACTTGCCGGCCAGAATGATGTCGAGCGCCGCCCGTGCGCCGATCAGCCGCGGCAACCGGACGCACCCGCCGGCGCCGGGGAGGAGGCCGAGCTGAACCTCAGGCAGTCCGATCTGGGTCTTCGGGGAGTCGGTGGCGATGCGCCAGTGACAGGCGAGCGCAAGCTCGCAGCCCCCGCCCACACACGCGCCGTGGATCGCGGCGACGATGGGCTTGGGGAACTGCTCCACCCGGTCGGTCAGATCCTGGCCTCGGCGGCTGAGCGCTTCGACCTCCGCTGCCGAGGTGAGCCGAGTGAGCTCCTCGATGTCGGCGCCCGCGATGAAACTGTCGGGCTTGCCCGAGAGGAGCACGATCGCGCGCACCGCATCAGCGCCGCGCAGCTGCTCGATCAGCACCTCCCACTCGTCCAACAACCCGCTGGTGAGCTTGTTGACGGGCTCACCCGGCAGGTCGAGCGTGAGGATCGCAATCCCGGAGTCGACGGTTGCCGTGAAGGCGGACCCGTTCACTGTTCACCGGTCACTGTTCACCGTCTTTCCAGCACCATCGCATACCCCATCCCTCCCTGCGCACAGATCGAGATCAGGCCGAACTGCACGTCCCGGCGGCGCATCTCGTTCGCCAGCGTCGTCACCAGTCTGGCGCCGGTCGCCCCGAACGGGTGCCCGATGGCGATCGATCCGCCCATGACGTTGGTCTTCTCCCAGTCGACCTCACCCACGGGACCCGACAGCCCCAGGCGATCGGCCCACGCGCTGGACGCCCAGGCCTGCACGTTGGACAGCACCTGCGCCGCGAACGCCTCGTGGATCTCCACCAGACCAAGATCGGCCCAGCCAATGCCGGCCCGCTCGAGCGCCTTGGGCACGGCGAGCGCGGGGCCCATCAAGAGCTGCCATCCGGGATCGACGGCTGTCGCAGCGTAGCTGCGCACGAAGGCGAGCGGCTCGTAGCCGAGTGCCTTCGCTTTCTCCTCCGCCATGAGCAGCACGACGGCGGCGCCATCCGTCAGCGGCGACGAGTTGCCCGCGGTGACCGTGCCGTAGCGCCGGTCGAACACCGGCTTGAGCTGGGCGAGCACCTCGACCGTCGTGTCGGGCCGGATGCCGTTGTCACTCGTCGCCACGGTATCCATGGCGGGGCCGCCGAACCAGGGAACGATTTCCGCGAGGAGACGTCCGTCCGCGGTTCCGGCCGCCGCGCGCTGGTGGCTCATCGCCGCGATCCGGTCCTGGTCTTCCCGCGTGATCCCGTTCTCCTTCGCCATCTTCTCCGCCGACTGTCCCATGGATTCGCCGGTGGACGGCTCGGCGATGGCCGGGGTCACGGGAATGAGATCGCGCGGCCGAAGCCGGCTGAACGCGGCCAGGCGCCCGCCGACCGTCTTGGCCTTGCTCGCCTCCACCAGGATCTGGCTGAAGCGGCGTGAATGAAGGATCGGAATATCCGAGAGCGACTCGACCCCGCCGGCGAGGATCGTGTCGGCGTTCCCCAGCACGATCTGATCGGCGGCGTTGGTGACGGCCTGCGCGGCCGAGGCGCATGCCCGGTTGAGCGAGTACGCGGGGACGCCGGGAGGCAGTTGGGGGAGGAGGCTGACCTCCCGGGCGACGTTGGGGACGAGCACGGACGGCACGACCTGGCCGAGGATGACCTGGTCGATCTCCTTGCCGTCGATTTCCGTGCGGTAGAGCAGCTCCTTGGCGGCGTGGCGGGCAAGCTGGACGGCGGGGACATCCTTCAGGATGGTGCCGCTCTTGGCGAACGGGGTGCGCACCCCCGCCACGATGGCGACCCGGCGGCCCGTTATCATTGTACCCGGCGGGCCACGATGCTCGCCACCGCGCGCCAGCGCTCGGCATCCACGGGCTCCAGCACCTCCCGGCCGTGCACCACTTCCAGCGGCCGAACCAGTTGGGACAGTTCACCGGCTTCCAGCAGATGGTCGCCGCTCTCCGGGCCCCACCCCAGCTCGCGCTGGGCGCGGAGAAAAGTCTCCATGATCAGGACGCCACCCGGCGCCAGGCACGCCACGATGTCGGGCATCCTGGCCCGGTCGAGATAATTGAAG
>DATBQV010000045.1:0-10168 GCA_036560625.1 Gemmatimonadales bacterium | reverse complement strand
GATCGCGCGGGAGGCCGGCTGCCTCGTCCTCGGCGGGCACTCGGTGGACGATCCGGAGCCGAAATTCGGCATGGCGGTCATCGGCGAGGTCCATCCCGACCGGATGCTCACCAACGCCGCCGCCTGCGCCGGCGATCTACTGGTCCTCACCAAGCCGCTGGGCACCGGCATTCTGACGACCGCGTTCAAGCGGGACGCGCTACTGGAAGCCGGCCTCGCCGAGGCCGTGCGCTCGATGCGAACGCTGAACGCGGGCGCGGCCAGAGCCGCGCTCGAGGTCGGGGTAAGCGCGGCGACCGACGTCACCGGATTCGGGCTGGTCGGACACCTCCTGAACCTGCTCGAGGCGAGCCAGGTCGGCGGCGAGCTCGCGTTCGAGGCCCTTCCGGTCCTGCCGCACGTCCGAAGCCTCGCCGGGCGCGGGTTTGTGCCTGGCGGCACGACGCGGAATCTCGAGGCTGCGGCTCAGCGCGTCTCCTGGGCCGACGATCTGACCGAGACCGATCGCCTGGTGGCGGCCGACGCCCAGACCTCCGGCGGGCTTCTGCTCGCCGTCCCTTCCGAGAACGAGACGGCCCTGCTCGCCGCGCTCAAGGAGCAGGGCACGCCCGTCGCGGTGACGATCGGCCGGCTCACGAGCGACCATCCTGGTCGCCTCCATGTCGCCCGAACGCTCGGCGGCGGGCGCGGGCGCTGACCGGCCCGGATCCCCATGCGCTGGAGCGCCGACCGCCTGGACCAGCTGGAGCGCGCCGTCCGCGACGGGCTCCGCGTCGCCCTCACGACGCGCCGAGGAACGGAGTACGTCGTCGTCGCCATTCGGCTCGCAACCGGCGGCCCCCGCGAGGCGCTCATCGCCCGGCTGCCGATGACCGGGGACGAACTCACCTTCGCGCTGGACGATATCGCAGCGTTTCAGGTCCTGGGGCTCGGCGGGTGACCCGCCCGTCCCCCGCCGCGGTGCTCCACATCGACGAGAGCTGCCTGGGCAACGGTCGCGAGGGCGCCACGCCCGGCGGGGCCGGGGGCCTGATCGAGGTCCGCACCCGGAGCGGTGTGCAGCGGCGGGACTTCTTCATCGCCGCGCCGGACACAACCAACAATCGCATGGCCCTCGCCGGCGCGATTGCCGCGCTCCAGCTGATGGCGAAGAAGGGCGCGCGCATGCAGGCGCTCATCGTCTCCGACTCGGAGTACCTCGTGAAGGGGATCCGGGAGTGGGCGCCGGCGTGGATGGCGCGGGGCTGGAAGCGGAAGGGCGGCGTAATCGAGAATCTGGAGCTTTGGCAGGCCCTGGTGCGGTCGGCCGCGCTGCACGACGTCCAATGGACCTGGGTGCGCGGGCATCGGGGGCATCCCAAGAACGAGTACGCCAACGACCTGGCGGTGGGGGCCGCTGAGCGCCAGGAGACGTCCCCCGGCGCGGTCGAGTCGGGGTTCGGCGAGTGGCTGGAGGCCAAACGGGCGCGTGGCCTGTTCCAGGACTACGACCCGGACGGCGCGTTCGCGGCCCTGGAACGACGGCTGCTGGCGAGAGAGGCGATCCCGGTCGCGGACGAGCGCTGAATGCCGGACTCCCGGAGACTGGCGCGGTCGGGTCCGGGCGCCATTATCCATAACAGCCCGAGTGTGGCGGCCCGGAAGGCTTGCCGGAAACCAATAGGCGCCCGGGAGCGTTTGTTGGCCGGAGGACACTATGACACGACTCGGAATGGTAGCGGCGTTGCTCCTGCTGGCAGTGGCCGGCACCGCGTCAGCGCAGACGCAGGGAGCAACTACGGCCGCGAAAGGATGGAACCCAGTGGATTACCGGAAGCCGGACGACGCAGCGCTGCAGCAGCAACTGACGTCGATCCAGTATCGTGTTACCCAGCAGGAAGGCACCGAGGCACCGTTTCTCAATGAGTACTGGAACAACCATGCGGCGGGGATCTACGTGGACGTAGTCTCCGGCGAGCCGTTGTTCAGCTCACTCGACAAGTTCGACTCGGGAACCGGCTGGCCAAGCTTCACCAAGCCGCTCGAGCCCAAGAACGTCAAGACGCGCGACGATCACCAGCTCATGTACGTGCGATCCGAGGTGCGGTCGGCCCACGGCGACTCCCATCTGGGGCACGTATTCGACGACGGTCCCAAGCCCACGGGTCTCCGGTACTGCATGAACTCGGCGGCCCTCCGGTTCATCCCGGTGGACCACCTCGAGGCGGAGGGATACGGACAGTACCTGCCCCTCTTCCAGCGGCAGGCGGAAGCCGCCCGCGCCCCACGTTGACGCAAGGGCCCGAGCCGGCGGCTCGAGCCGGATCCGGGCTGCTCATCGCCATCCGTAGCTGAGCCCGACCCGCCCGGTCACGGCATCGGCGGGAGCGGCGTACACCTCGCCGGTAATGCCCAAGCCGTGCCCCGCCTGCCACATCACGCCGCCGAAGAGCACCGCTCGCGTGAGGTTCACCTCGACCCGCGTGCTGTCGGTGCTGCCGAAGCGGTTGGTGAACCCGACCTCGAACCTTGGCCGGAGCAGGTTCACCCCGCCACCCAGGTAGGGACGGAAGCGCCCGCCCGCAAGCCGCCAGCCGAGCGAGCCCTCCGCGCCGAACATCGTGGGATGGTACTTGTCGTTGGAGCGGGTTCCCTGGAAGCATTCGCTCGCGGGATCGGCCAGCGCGGCGTCATCGCAGGTGATCGGTGCCTCGACCAACCCGAACGTGGTATGTAGCCGGATGCCCGCCGTCATCGGTCCGTTACCGAGCGCAAACCCCCGCCCAAGGGCGATCGCTCCCACGTTCGCCTTCACCCCGTTCACGCGCACCGGCGGAATCCAGCTCGCCTCGAGCAACAGACCCCCGGGCAGGCCGATCGCCACCCGGGGACGCGGCACCGCGAAGATGAAGTCGGTGCTCTCGGGGCCCTTTCCCGGCCGGCAAATCGTCGGCGTTCGGGTCGCGGAGTCGAGCGTCGGCAGATAGCTCCCTTCCAGGGTGATCCGGAACGCCCCGGGACGGGCCGGCGCCGGCGCGGCGAGCGGCCCGAACGCGAGGGGCACCGCGAGCGTTGCGAGCACCTTCGCCTCGTTCGAGTTGTCGGGCGGTGTGCAAACGGTCTGCCCGGCGAGCGGCGCGACCGCCGCCACAACGAGTCCTGAGGCCACGACCAGCCAGCGCATTCAACCTCCTCGCTTGACACTGCGGGATACGATCCCTAACCTGCCGTCACGAACCGATCGCAAGGGCGTGTGAGCGATCTCCAGCATTTCTTCCAGCAACTCGTCGCGAACCTCTCCGCCTCCGACCCGACGCGGCTCTACCAGGCGCTGTCGGTCGCGGACCTTCAGCACGTCATCATTCCATACCGCGGCAGCCGCCGCGCGCTGGCGCTGGAGAGCGCGGAAGACTACGAAGTCCTCCTCCTTCGGCTCTGCGCCGGGGAGGGGGGATTGGCGCGCACGGATCCGCCCGATGTTCAGGCGCAGTTCCAGAGCGAGCTGGCGGGGAGCAACCCCGATCTCGCTCTGCTCCATGTGCACGGTGACGCCCTCGTCTCGCTGTCCGGGAGTGCGGTCGCGCGGGCGCTCGCCCTGGACCCCGACGCCGCCTACGCGCCCTCGCCGGCCCCGGCGGAGGAGACGTTCGGCGCCGCCTCAACGCACACCCCGCCGGCCGTTGTAGAGCCGGAGGACGAGCCGCTGTTCGACGAGCTGCCGGCGGCCGGGAACGACGAGGTCCACGCCGCCGCCGGCGGCGGAGTGATGTGCCTCTACTGCGGCGCGACCCTTCCCGGCGGGCGGTCGGTCAACTTCTGCCCTCACTGCGGCCAGAGCCAGGCGACGCTCCGGTGCCCGGCCTGCCAGGCCGAGATCGAGATGGGCTGGCGCCACTGCGTCGGCTGCGGCGCCCCGGTTGGCGACCGCTAGCCTCGCTTGAAGAGCCCCCCCGGCGGGGGCATATTCCCGTTCCAATGCCGTTTGTCCGTCCCGCCCGCTGGATCCCCGCCCGGAGCATCCCATGAGCCCTGCCGAGCGCGAAGAGCACGTCGTGTTTCTCTCGGCCGTCCGGACCGGCTTCGGCACCTTCGGCGGCGCGCTCAAGGATCACTCGGCCACGGACTTGGGGGTCATCGCTGCGCAGTGCGCGTTGGCCCGGGCGGGGATCGCGCCCTCCGACGTGGGGCACATCGTCTTCGGCAACGTTGTTCAGACCTCCACGGACGCGGCGTATCTGGCCCGCCACGTGGGCCTTCGAGCGGGGCTGCCGATTGAGGTTCCGGCCGTTACCGTCAACCGGCTCTGCGGCTCCGGTTTCGAGGCGATCATCCAGTCCGCGCACCGCATTCTGCTCGGCGAGATTCAGGTGGGGCTGGCCGGCGGGACCGAGTCGATGAGTCAGGCCCCGTATGTGCTCAGGGGTGCGCGCTGGGGAACGCGCCTGGGACACCCGCCCGCCCTGGAGGACAGCCTCTGGGACTCGCTGCGCGACATCCAGTGCGGTCTCACGATGGGAGAAACGGCCGAGAGCCTCGGTGAGCGCTACGCAGTGACCCGAGCAGACGCCGATGCGTACGCGCTGTCGAGTCAACGACGGGCCAAGGGCGCCTGGGACGCCGGCGCCTTCCGTGACGAGGTGATTCCCGTCCCGGTGCGAAACCCGAAGACCCGACAGACCGTCGAGTGGGCCGTGGACGAGCATATGCGACCGGACACCTCACCCGAAGCGTTGACCAAGCTCGCGCCGGTGTTCCGCAAGGACGGACTCGTGACCGCCGGGAACGCATCCGGCGTGTCCGACGGCGCCGCGGCGCTCGTCGTCGCCAGCGAGCGCTGGGCCCGCGAGCGGGCGCTCCGGCCGCTTGGCCGGCTGCTCAGCTGGGCGGTCGCGGGCGTGGACCCGGCGATCATGGGAATCGGCCCCGCCCCGGCGGCGAGGGCCGCGCTCGCCCGCGCAGGGCTCGACCTCGCTCAAATGGACCTGATCGAGGTGAATGAGGCGTTCGCCGCCCAGTACGTCGCTGTCGAGCGGGAGCTGGGTCTCGACCGCGACCGCACCAACGTGGACGGCGGCGCCATCGCAATCGGGCATCCGCTCGGCGCCAGCGGTGCTCGCATCACGGCCCACCTGCTTCACGCGCTCCGCCGCCGGGGCGGAAGGCTTGGCCTCGGCTCGGCGTGCATCGGCGGGGGACAGGGCATTGCCGTGGTCGTCGAATCGCTGGCCGCCTAAAGGGAGGACAGAATGGCAATCCTGACTGCGGGGCTTTTCGTCGCCGTCGTCTACGTGTTCACGAGCTTGCGGATCATCCGCCAGTACGAGCGCGCCGTCACGTTCTTCCTCGGCCGGTTCTCCGGCACCAAGGGGCCGGGACTGATCTTCGTGCCGGCGCTGTTCGCGCACGCCAAGCGGATCTCTCTCCGGATCGTCGCCCTCGACATCCCTCCGCAGGACGTGATCACCCGCGACAACGTCACGCTCAAGGTGAACGCGGTCCTGTACATGCGGGTCAGAGACCCGGCGAAGGCCGTCATCGAGATCGAGGACTACCTGTACGCCACGAGTCAGCTGGCCCAGACCACGCTCCGCTCGGTGCTGGGTGAGGTCGAGCTGGACGAGCTGCTCGCCGACCGGGAGAAGATCAACGCGATCCTCAAGCGGATCATCGACGAGCGCACCGAGCCGTGGGGCATCGAGGCGTCCGCCGTCGAGGTCAAGGACGTCGACCTCCCGGAGTCGATGAAGCGGGCCATGGCCCGGCAGGCTGAAGCCGAGCGGGAGCGGCGCGCGAAGGTGATCGCCGCGCAGGGCGAGCTCCAGGCCTCCGCCACGCTGGCCCAGGCGGCGCACACCCTGGGCGCCGAGCCCAACGGGCTGCAGCTCCGGTATCTCCAGACGGTCGCGGAGATCGCCACGGAGAACAATTCGACCACGCTCTTTCCGATTCCGATCGAGATGTTCCGGCCCTTCATTCGGATGGCCGAGCAGGGCGGGTCGCCCACGGCCGGGCCGGCCCCCGTGCCGCTCCCGCGCGTGGAGTTCCCTGATCCCGCGCTGCCGCCGGAGACTCAGCAGGCGCTGGCCCCGCCGGCGGACGCGGCCGGAATGCCGGCGCAGCAACTCAGCGATCTCATGAGTCGCCTCCGCCTCGAATCCGCTCGCGGGTCTCAGGGAACCGATGGGTGACCCAGCCGGCCGGATCGATCGGGCGGCCTTGGAGCGGATCATTCAGCGGGCAGCGGAGCTTCAAACGGCGGAGCGCGACATCGCCGAGGATCTCTCGCCGGCTGAGGTCCTGGCACTCGGCCGGGACGTCGGGATCCCCGATCGCTACCTCCGTCAGGCCATGCTGGAGGAGCAGACCCGGCTGCCCGACCAGGCCGCAACCGGGCTCTGGGACCGGCTGGCTGGCCCGGCGCTTGTCGGCACGGGCCGGGTGATCCGAGGCGACCCGGCCGTCATCGAGCGTGCGTTGTTGCGCTACATGGGCCAGCACGAGCCGCTGGCGGTGCAGCGGCAGCAGCCCGGGCGCATCAGCTGGGAGCCGCTCCGCGGAATTCCCGCTGCGATCCGCAGGTCGAGCGCCGTGCTGGATCCGGCGGCCAGGCCGTTCATGCTCACCAAGGTCGAGCTGGTGACCGCCACGCTGACGCCGCTGGAGCCCGGGTACTGCCATGTGGCGCTTCACGCCAGCATCCGCCAGCTACGAAGCGCCTACGTCGGCGGCGGCGCGGCCGCCGTGACGGCCGGCGCCGGCGCGACCGCTGCTCTGGTGGTGCTGAGCGCTCTCTTCCCGGTCGCGCTGCTCCCGCTTCCGATCGGACTCGGCCTTGGCTACGCCGCGATGCGCCGGTTCCGCCCCGTCGCCGCGCGGGCACTGCTTGGACTCGAGCGGGCGCTGGACAATCTGGAAGGCGGCGCGGTACGACCCGCGGCCCAGCACCCGGACCGGCCGCCGGGCCTGGTCGAGATCATCGTGAGCGAGGTTCGAAGAGCGTTGCGCAGCCCGAGCCATCGCCCGCGCATATGACCGCCGACGCCCGCGATATCAAGGGAGTCGGCGTGCTCGGCTGCGGCCTGATGGGCGCGGGCATCGCCCAGGTCTGCGCAACGGCGGGCTACCGGACGCTCGTGCACGACGTAGAGCCCGCCCAGCTCGCACGTGGGCGGGCGAGCCTGGAGAAGTCGCTCGCCAAGCTGGTGGAGAAGAGCAAGGTCTCCGCCGCCCAGCGCGATGCCGCGCTCGGCCATCTCTCCTACACCACGGACCTGGGGGCCCTCGCCGGCTCGGATCTCATCATCGAAGCGGTGACCGAGGACCTGGCGATCAAGAACCGTCTCTGGGCCGAGCTGGATTCCCTCTGCGGGCCAAACGCCATCTTCGCCTCCAACACCTCGAGTCTGCCGATCAAGGCGATGGCCACGGTCACTCGCCGGCCGGATCGGTTCGTCGGACTCCATTTCTTCAATCCCGTGCCCTTGATGCCGCTCGTGGAGATCGTCCGCGCCGACGCCACGAGCCTCGAAACGTTCGAACGGAGCCTCGCCTTTGTCCGGAGCCTCGGCAAGGAGACCGTCGTCGCCCGGGACACGCCGGGGTTCCTCGTGAACCTCCTCCTCGTGCCGTACCTGCTCGACGCGGTGCGAGCGCTGGAGCGTGGCGTTGGAAGCATCGCCGACATCGACACCGCAATGCGCCTCGGTTGCGGCCATCCCATGGGGCCGTTCACCCTGCTCGACGTCGTCGGCAACGATACGACGCTCCGGATCGCCGATATCATGCTCGGCGAATACAGGGATGCCCGCTATGAGGCCCCCGCGCTGCTTCGCCGCCTGGTGGCCGAGGGACGCTACGGAAGGAAGAGCGGGAAGGGATTCTACGACTACGCGGTCGATCCCCCGGTACCGCTGTCTAGTGAACAGTGAACAGTCAACAGTGAACAGGAGCCTCCTGGGCGAGCTGAACCGCCTGTTCACCGTTCACCGTTCACTGTTTACTGTTTACGGTTCACGCTTCACCACCCCGGAGCCCCGATGCTTGGCTACGACTGGCCCCGAGTCCACGCGCTGATCGTCTCCTTCCCCGTAGCACTGCTGACGACAGCCGTGCTGTTCGAGCTCGCCTCGCTCGTCCTCCGAAAGGACGGGCTCCGGCGAACCGGCTTCGCCCTGCTGCTCGTGGGGGTCGTGAGCGCAGGGGTGGCCGTGCTGATCGGCCTCCAGGCCGAAGACGCGATCGACCACGGGAACGCGATTCATCACCTGATGGAGGAACACGAGACGCTGGCCTTCTGGACGCTGGGGATCTTCGCGGTCGTCGGACTGTGGCGGCTGGTGCGGGAGCGCAAGATGGGAACCGGCGAGCGGATCGCGGCCTTCGTGCTGTCGTTGGCCGGCCTCGCGGTCCTGGTGAACACGGGACACCACGGTGGGAAGATGGTGTTCGAGCACGCGGCCGGCGTCCCGAACGCGACGCTCAGGACCGAGCTTCAGGACCGCGCCGAGGGCCATGAGCACGGCGCGAGCGACTCGGCCGGTCCTTCGCACACACACCCGCCGGGCACGCCGCCCCACAAGGACTGATCGATGTCACGCGCGTGGACGGCGACACTGATCGCGCTCATCGCCGCGTGCTTCCCGTATACCTCGCGTCCCAGCCTCGACCCGATGCTGGGGGTGCCGAGCGCGGAGGTGCACCTTGCCCCCGCGGCGGCCACCGAGCGGCTGGCCGAGGCCCTGCGCAACGACTCCATTCCGGTCACCCGCGTCGAGCCCCGCGACGGCTATCTCCAGACGCCGTGGTTCGACGCCGCGACCGGCGCGCCGACGGCACGGTCACCGCTCGGTCCAGGCGTCGTCCGGGTGCGTGGGTGGGTTGATCCGGGAAGGTACGGGCACAGCGAAATGCGGGTGGAAGTCGCCTACCGGGTGCAGCGAGATCCGTCGGTCCCGGGACGCGAGCTGGAGCGCCTCGCTCCCGCCGACCATCCCGTCAGACTCAAAGTGCAGGCCGCGCTCGACAGCCTCGCGCAGCGATTCGCCGACTAGACCACGTAGGCCCGCACCCACTCCTCGAGCTGGCCCAGGTTGAGCCGCGCGTCCTTGCAGGGACCCGACGGCAGCGTCATCGTGAGCCCGAGCACCGGCACCTTGCCCGCCACGTCGTGCAGCCCGCTGACCATGTCTCGCTCGCAGGCGACGGCCACGACCGCGCTCGGACGGCGCTCACGGATGACGCGCCGGGCCAGTTGACCCCGGGTGGCCACGAACACCGGCACTCCGTACTTCCCCGCGATCCCAAGGACGCCATCGAGGGTGTCCTTGGAGAGGCAGCGAGGAATGAGCAGGAGCAGCTCTCCCTTGCCGACCTTCCGCCTCCGGGTCAGGGCGAGCGTGTTGTAGACCTTGACCGCGGCGTTCTCCACCCGGTCCCGCCGGCCCAAACGGCTTGCCACCCTCGAGGTGAGCCGCATGAGGCGAAGGAAGAGCCCGCGCTCCGCCAGCGTCTCGGGAAGGAGCGGCCGGCGGGTGCCGTAGGCCAACGCGAGCAGCAGCCACCACACGCCGAGCAGCCCGCCCGCCGACCAGGCGGCGACTCGCAGGATGCGGGGTACCTCGGGCTGGATCAGGGCGAGCCGGGGGCCTAATAGATAGAGGAAGAGGGCCACCACCCCGCCGCCGACCGCGATCGCCAACGCCGACCAGGCAAAGAAGAGCCACGGGGGAGAGTCGTAGTCACCCCCGTCGGGCAACGGGGTACCGTCCCACTCGTCCCACTCGTGGCCCAACCGGCGATCGACGTCGATGTGGATGAGCTGGGCACGAGCCGGTGGCGGGGCCGGCGAGGCGGCGGGGGCATCTGGCATACGGAAGGACAATTCTCACGGTTCGTCGTTTGCTTGGCAAGGGAGCCCGATCCTAGCTTTCCGTATGTCATCCGAGCCTCGGCTTCGCGGCCGGTTTCGTAGCGACGACCGGGCCCGGGCCGCCTATGCCGAGGCGGCCGGGATCTACCGGATCGTCCCGCGCGCCGTCGCTCTGCCCGCGGATCTCGACGACCTCGTGACGCTGGCGCGCTGGGCTGCGGACGAGCGGATTCCGCTGGTGCCGCGCGGAGCCGGCAGCGCCATGGGCGGCGGCAACGTGGGCGACGGCGTCGTCGTCGACCTGACCGGGATGGACGGACC
>DATBQV010000044.1:0-2783 GCA_036560625.1 Gemmatimonadales bacterium | reverse complement strand
TGCAACGCGCTCAATGACACCGTCGCCCGGTATCGAAGCGTTCCTGTCGCCGACGCGTCGGGATAGGTGCCGTGCGGAACGTCCATGCTGACCGGGTCACCCGTGAACGGCCATCGCCGTTCGCGTCCGCCGACTTGGCCGGGCAACTCGATTGCCCGGCAATCCGCTCGCGTTCACAGCGATCGTCCAGAATCGCCGCACGCTCATAGCCGCCGATCGAGAAACGCCTTCAGCGCGATCGCGCCGTTGTGCGCGACGTCATGCGCGGCATAGATGAAGGTGACCCGCCCCCGCCGGGCCGCGGCGAGGAGCGGCTGCCACGCCGCGGGATTCGTGCGGAGCTCGGCGAGGTAGCGTCGCCGGAACTCGGGCCACCGCTCGGGGTCGTGCCCGAACCACCGTCGCAGGGCCGGGCTCGGCGCCACGTCCTTCGCCCAGTCGTCGAGGCGGAGCCGGACCTTGGGCACGCCGCGCGGCCACAACCGCTCGACCAGCACCCGGCGCCCATCGCTCTTCGCGGCCGGCTCATAAGCGCGCTTCAGTTGGATCATGCCATCGCTCCTTTCCGCGACTCGGCCGCCGCCGGTGGCGCGGCCTTCGGCTGGTACGTTCCCGGCACGGTGCGGAACGGGATAGTCAGCCGGTTCCAAGCGTTGATCGCGACCAGGGCGAGGGTGAGGTCCACGAGTTCCTTCTCCGAGAAGTGCCGCCGGGCTTCCTCGTAAAGCGTGTCGGTGACGGGTCCATGGCTGATGAGCGTCACCGCCTCAGTCCAGTCGAGCGCGGCCCGCTCCCGATCGCTGTAGAACGGGGTCTCACGCCACGCAGGCAGGGCGTAGAGCCGCTGCTCGGTTTCGCCGCGCGCCCGGGCGTCCTTCGTATGCATGTCGATACAGTAAGCGCAGCCGTTGAGCTGGGAGGCCCTGGTCTTGATCAGGTCGAGGAGGCCCGGCTCCAGCCCGGAGCTCCGCAGATAGGTCTCGAGTCCGCCCAGCGCCCGGATCCCCTCGGGCGCCACCTTGCTGTAATTGATGCGCTGATCCATTGCCGTCCCCCTCATCCTTTGTTGGCGACTACTCTCCCCTACCGGTCCGTTGGGCCACAATCAGGTCCTCTCCTCGGCGGCCGCCTCAGCCCGGGGGAGCCGCACGGCAGCGAGCAAGCTCGTGAGGTCAGGCACTCGGAACCGTTCCAACTCGGCCACCGTGGCCGCGATCCGGTCCCGCAACGCAGGCGTCGTATACGGTGCGCCGAGCCGGTCGAACTTCTCGCGGGCGGCTCCCCACGTCCGACCGCGGGTAATGAAGCCGGGGTAGTCCGCGAGCTCGGCAGTCAGCACTTGACCGTCACGCCGGGTCACCCGCACGCGACAGGGCATTTCCTCCGGGAAGCGCCGCGAGAATCCCTCATCGGGGCGCACCACCACACGCTGCAAGAGAGCCTGGACGTCATCACTGCGAATGCGCGCGGGCAGGTACTGTTCCGGCATCACCTCACCGTCCAGGAGGGCCACGGCCACCAGGTAGGGCAGGCTGTGATCCGCTTCTTCCTTCGTCCGCACGACTGTCTTGTCTCCCTCCTCACCGCCGCCAATGATGCGATAGGCGACGTCGAAGACGTCGAGCTCCACCCGCTCGACAGCGGCCGCCGAGAGGTGGTGGTGTGCGCGCAGCTCGAGCACGGCTTCGAGCGCGCTCTGCGAGTGGATTTCGGCATCGTACTTTTTCAGGATCGTGTGCGTGACCCGCTCGAGGTCCTCGGTCTCCCAGCTCAGCTCGAAGTAGCCGGCTACGGCATCCATGAACCCTTTCTCACCTTCGAACACCTCGAGGGGACCGGTAATGCCGCGCCGAGCGAGAAACGTCGTGCGCGTGACAGCCCCCGCGACGTTGGGATAGGCAAGGCCTTTCCAGTGCGACAGTCGACCGGTGCGGGTGACGCGGAGCGCGTTGAATGCGGTGCCCGCGATCGCGATCGCGTGGGCCGTGCGGATGGGATCGAGGCCGAGCGCCCGCGCGCTACCCGCGGCAACCGCATAGGCGCCCTGCGTGACGTGGTCGAAGCCTGCGTCCCGCACCGGCGCCACGTCGCTGAGCCGGCACTGCACCTGGTAGGCCAGGGCCAGCGCGGCAAGGAAATCACGTCCGGACGCACCGGCGTATTCGGCGGCGGCCAGCACGGCCCCGAGGTTGTCGCTTGGGTGACAGGTCTCGCCTTTCGCGAGGTAGCTGTCGTTGAAGTCGAGATAGCGGACGAGCGCCGAGTTGTAAAAGGCCGCCCGATCCGGTGTGGCGGAGCCGCCGCCGATCAGCGAGCAAGGCCCGGAGCGGTCGAATTCCCCTACTTGGGCGCGCACCAGCCGCACCGGGTCGCCGTTGAGAGCGCCGAGCGCGCATCCCAGAGCGTCGAGCACGCGGATTTTCAGCTGCTCGCGTGCGGCCTCCGACAAGTCGTTATAGGACGCGTGTGAGGCAAACCGGGCCAGCCCCTCAACCAGCGTCATGGTACCGGAGCCCGTCAGCATCTCACCTCCGCGGCCCCGCCGGATGCACCCGGCGATCGGCGAGGATCCGCGCGACACTCGGAAAGGTCTGACGCGCCGCGTCGGGAACGTGGCGCCAGCCGTCGGTTCCCGGCCTGCCGACCCAGTAGTCGAACGCTTGGGCGCCCGGCCCGACCGGTTTCGCCACAACAATCCGACCCACCATCCCCACCGCTTCGTGCGGCATGCAGTAGTAGTCATACACCCCGGGCACGGTGAGCGTCACGTCGAAGTGATCGCC
>DATBQV010000043.1:0-10265 GCA_036560625.1 Gemmatimonadales bacterium | reverse complement strand
GCGGGATCCTCTCCTCCCTCGCCGGAGTTGGACTTGGCGCCGATCCGGTTCATGCCGATCGCGAGTACCGCGTGTGCCTCGGGCGAGAGCGCGCCGAGCGACATGGCTGATGAGATGAACCGGCGGCGGATGTCCTCGGCGGACTCCACTTCCTCGATGGGCACCGAGGTGCCCGCCCGGATCGCGAGCAGGTCGCGGGGGCCGGCCGGTCTGCGATAGCCGTTCTTCGTGAGGTAGGCGGCGTAGGCCTCCTGCGTGCCGGCCTTCACGGCGTGCTGGAGCGCGACGACGATCGGCGGCGCCCAGCCGTGATCTTCGCCTTCTTTTCGGAAGCGCACGCGGCCGAAGTCCGGAAGCGCGCTCGCGGCCGCCGGGGTGGGGGCGTAGGCGGAGCGGTGGCGGCCCAGGACGTCGTCCCCCACTTCCTCGAATCCGATCCCGCCGATCGGCGACACCGTGCCCGCGAAGCAGGCGTCGATGATCTCGGCGCCGAGGCCGATGGCCTCGAACGTCTGCGCACCGCAGTACGACGACAGGGTGGAGATCCCCATTTTCGAGAGGATCTTGAGCAGGCCCTTCTCCGCGGCGTTCCTGAATTGCAGCCGCGCATCGGCCGGAGTAGGCCGGACCGGGTCGGCGTTGTCCCGGCGATGCTCCCGGGCGTCGGCGGCGAAGAGGGCGTCGATGCTCGAGAGCGCGAGCCATGGATGTACGGCTTCCGCGCCGTAGCCGAAGAGGGCGGCGAAGTGGTGGATGTCGAGCGCATCGCCGGCCTCGGCGACGAGGCCAACCCGGGCGCGCAAGCCGCGCTCGACCAGGTACTGACGCACGGCGCCGACCGCTAGAAGCATGGGGATCGGTGCCCGGCGCTGGCCGGCGGCGCGGTCGCTGATCACGAGAATGCGGGCCCCCCGGCGGACGGCCCGCTCGGCCGTCCGTCGGAGGCTCACGAGCGCGGGGAGCAGCCCTTCCGGTCCGGTCGCCGGATCCCAGAGCGCGTCGATGGTGACGGCCGAGAAGCCCGCCACGTTGTGCAGGGCCGCCATCTCTTCGGGGAGCATGATCGGGTGCTCGATCCGGAGCATCCGGGCGTAGCTGGGCCGCTCCAGCAGCGGCGAGCCCCGGCGTCCCAGGTGGACGCGCAGGGACATGACCATCGCTTCCCGGAGCGAGTCGATCGGCGGATTGGTGACCTGGGCAAAGCGCTGCCGGAAGTAGGCGTAGACGTTTGGCGCCTGCTTGGCGAGCGGGGGGATGGGCGTGTCGTCGCCCATGCTCCAGACGGCATCGGCGCCGGTGGCGCCCATCGGCTCGAGCGCGTACCGCAGGTCCTCGAACCCGTAGCCGAAGGCACGCTGCGTGCGGTCCAGATCCTCGAGGGCCGGTCCCGGCGGAACGCGCGAGGCGTCGGGCTCCAGCCGGGCCATGTAGCGGGCGACCCAGCGCGCGTAGGGGCGTCGCCCGGCGACCTCGAGCTTCGCGTCGAGATTGTGGATGACCTCGCCCCGGCGCGTATCCACCATGAGGACCTCACCCGGTCCGACCTTCCCGCTCTCGACCACGTCGTGCGGATCAAAGTCCACGAGTCCCACTTCGGAGCCAGCGGTGACCAGGCCATCGTTGCGCACCTTGTAGCGACAGGGACGCAGCCCGTTCCGGTCGACGATGGCCCCGGCGAGGATCCCGTCACTGAACGTCACGGCGGCGGGTCCGTCCCAGGGCTCATGCACGCACTGGTGGTACTCGTAGAACGCCTTGATGGAGGGGTGGAGGTCGGGATACTTCTCCCACGCCTGCGGGATCATCATCATGAGCGTGTGAACGGGGTCCCGTCCGGAGCGGACGAACAGCTCCATCGCATTGTCCAGGCTCGCCGAGTCGCTGCCGTCGGCCCAGATCACATCGCGAATCCGCTCGACCCGGGCGCCCCAGAGAGGCGATTCGAGCATCGGCTGCCGCATCGCCATGGCGTTGCGGTTGCCCCAGAGGGTGTTGATCTCGCCGTTGTGCGCCAGCAGGCGGAACGGCTGAGCCAGCGGCCAGCTGGGCAGGGTGTTGGTGGAGTAGCGCTGGTGGAAGACGGCGATCGCCGCCTCGTACTCCGGGTATCGGAAATCGGTGTAGAACACCGGCAGCTGGGTGCCGGCGAGCAACGCCTTGTAGACGATCGTGCGACAGGACAGAGAGCAGACATAGAACCCGGTCAGCCCGGCTTCTGTGGCGCGCCGTTCCATCTCGCGCCGCGCGAGATAGAGCGCGCGCTCCCAGGTCTCGTCGTCGCCCGCGCCGGCGGGCATGCCCACGAAGGCCTGGCGAATGACGGGGCAGGAGCCGCGGGCCGTCGGTCCGAGGGCCGCGGGGTTCACCGGCACGTCTCGCCATCCCAGGAACGGAATCCCGTCGTCGGTGAAGACGCGCTCGACGATCCCGGTCCCGCGGGCCAGACCGTCCGCGTCGGCGGGAAGAAAGAACGCGCCCACGCCGAACGGCCGGCCGGGCTGGAGCCTGAGGCCCAGGCGATAGGCGTCGCGGAAGAAGAGCCGGTGGGGGATCTGGGTCAGGAGGCCGGCGCCATCGCCCGAATTGTCGGTGGAGGCGGCGCCCCGGTGGGCGACCCGCGCCACCGCTTCGAGGGCCATGGTGACGACGTCGTGCGAGCGCACGCCGGATGCTCGGGCGACGAAGCCGGTGCCGCAGGCGTCGTGCGCGCGATAGGGATCGAGGGCGGCCCCGGCGGTCGCCGCGTGGGCGCTCGGGGATCGGGAACCGGCCGGACGGATCCGCTGCCCGGATTCGGCCATGGTGCCTCCGTAGGGTTGCCCACGAACCGGCCGGAGAGGCCGGGGGCGGGGGAACGAAAAAGGCCCACTCCTTCTGGGAGCGGGCCGGGTCCATCACATGCGCGCGTGCTTACCCGGTCGCTCCCAGAAGGCGGGCGGTAATAAGGTTGACGGCGACCGGAACGAGCGCTCTAATCATCACCCTGCAATCTTATGCAAGCGGGCGAGAGCGTCAAGTGACGGAGACCGGCGCGCTTGCCCCGGTGGGTCCCCTTGACGTCCCGCCGGGCATGGGGTAGGCTTGTCATCCGGCAGCATAAACAACCGGTCACAAAGAGACTCGCCCAAACCATGATCCAGCAGCTCGTCCTGTCCGTCCTCCTTAGCCTTTCGCTCGTGCTTATTGAGCGGAGGTTCCGCGGCGTGCCGGGCGAGACAGTGTAAGCAGAGTCTCAGACGAATCAACCCAGCGCCGCGGACCTCAAGGTTCGCGGCGCTTCGAATTTCAGGCATTGCGGATGGAGCGCCCATGGCAACCGACGTCATCATCTTCGACACGACCCTCCGAGACGGCGAGCAGGCCCCCGGCAACAGTTTGAGCGCCGAGGAGAAGCTCCGGCTCGCCCGCCAGCTCGATGCGCTCGGCGTGGACGTGATCGAGGCGGGGTTTCCCGCGGCGTCCGAGGGCGACTTCCGCAGTGTCCGTGACGTGGCCGCGGAGGTGCGCCGGCCGGTCGTTGCCGCCCTGGCCCGCTGCGTGGAGAAGGACATCGATCTGGCCGGCGAGTCCCTGCGGTCCGCCGGCCGTCCCCGGGTCCACGTTTTCCTCTCGACCTCCGACCTTCACCTCCGCGAAAAGCTCCGCATCGACCGCGAGGAGGCGCTGGAGATGACCCGCCAGGGCGTGCGCCGGGCACGGTCGTACACGGACGACGTGGAGTTCTCGGCGGAAGACGCGAGCCGCACCGATCCCGACTTCCTGTGTCGGGTGGTCGAGGTCGCCATCGCGGAAGGCGCCACCACCATCAACCTCCCGGACACCGTGGGTTACGCCCTGCCGACCGAATACGGAGCGATGTTCCGCTCGGTCCGCGAGCGGGTTCCGGGGGCGGAGCGCGTCGTCTGGAGCGCCCATTGCCACGATGATCTTGGCCTCGCCGTCGCCAATTCGATCGCGGCGATCCAGGCCGGGGCCGGGCAGGTGGAATGCACCGTGAACGGCATCGGCGAGCGCGCCGGCAACGCCGCCCTCGAGGAGCTGGTGATGGCAGCGGTCGTGCGGCCCCAGCTGGGCTTCCGCACCCGGATCGCGACCCAGGAGATCTACCGCACCAGCCAGCTGCTGTCGTACCTGACGGGCGCCTTCCCCCAGCCCAACAAGGCCATCGTGGGTCGCAACGCATTTGCGCACGAGTCGGGCATCCATCAGCACGGCATGCTACGGAACGGCGAGACCTACGAGATCATGCGGCCGGAGACCGTCGGGATCCCCAAGTCCACGCTGGTGCTGGGCAAGCATTCCGGACGCCACGCGCTCGAGCAGCGCTTCCGTGAGCTGGGGTACGAGCTCGATCCCGAGAAGCTGGCGGACATCTACCGCCAGTTCACCACCCTTGCCGACCGGAAGCGGGCGATCCTCGACGAGGACTTGCTCGCGCTGCTCCACGACTCGTTCCACGACGCGCCGGAGGAGTATCAGCTCAGCCATCTGGAGGTCGTGTGCGGCGGCGTGCCGGCCACCGCCAAGGTCCGCCTGATGGGGCCGTGGAGCGGCGAGCGCGCCGCCGACGGCGCCGGGGACGGGCCCATCGCGGCGGCCTTCAGCGCGATCAGCGAGATCCTCCGCCGGCAGGTCGAGGTCATCAGTCTCCAGCTCCGCTCGGTCACCCCCGGCCGGGACAGCGTCGGACAGGTCTTTCTGCAGGCGCGGGTGGATGGGAAGTCGCTCAGCGGGCAGGGCGCGTCCACCGACATCGTCGAGGCGAGCGCCCGGGCACTCATCCACGTGTTGAACAAGTCGCGCCACGCCGACCGGCTCGAGGCGAGCGCGCTCAATGCATCGTATCTGTGGGGGGTGTGATGCCCCGAAACAACGTGAACAGTGAACAGTCAACAGTGAACCGGGCGCTCCGTGGAGCAGGGGAGTTCCCTGTTCACTGTTTACCGTTCACTGTTTACGTCTTCCGGCACCGGGAGGTTCCCGGATGACGGAGACCCTCACCGGCGCCCAGCTCATGTGCCGCGTCCTGCTGGAAGAGGGCGTGGACCTGATGTTCGGCTACCCCGGCGGCGCGATCATGCCGTTCTACCACGCGCTGCCCGAGTATCCGGGACTCCGGCACGTGCTCGTACGCCACGAGCAGGCCGCCGCGCACGCCGCCGACGGGTACGCCCGCGCCAGCGGCCGGGCCGGCGTGTGCGTTGCGACCTCGGGGCCGGGCGCCACCAACCTCGTGACCGGCCTCGCGACCGCGCACATGGACAGCGCACCGGTGCTTGCCATCACCGGGCAGGTGTCCCGGAACATGATCGGGCGCGATGCCTTCCAGGAAACCGACATCATCGGCATCACCCAGCCGATCACGAAGCACAACGTTCTGGTGGAGGACGTGAGCCTCCTTGCCGATGCGCTTCGGGATGGGCTCGCGATCGCCCAGGAGGGGCGACCGGGTCCCGTGCTCGTGGACGTCCCTAAGGACGTGCAGAATCAGAAGATCACGTATGCGCCCGCCCACCGGACCGGACCGCGGGGCGAGTCGGCTCCGATGTCGGCGGACGGGCCCTCACCGGCGGAGCTGATCCAGGCCGCGCGACTGATCGCGGAGGCCCGCCGCCCGCTCATCATGGCCGGCCACGGCGTCCTGCTGGCCGATGCCTATGACGAGCTGCGCTGCCTCGCCGAACGAACCGGCATGCCGGTGATCACGACGCTCCTCGGCATCAGTGGATTCCCCGAGTCGCACCCGCTGCACCTCGGCATGCCCGGGATGCACGGCGAGGTGCACGTGAACCGGGCCATTCAACATGCCGACCTGATCATCGGCCTGGGCCTCCGGTTCGACGACCGCGTGACCGGGAACACGGCGGCCTTCGCGCCCCGGGCCAAGATCGTCCACATCGAGCTGGATCCCTCCGAAGTGGGCAAGAACGTCCCGGCCGCCCTGGGACTGCTGGGCGACTGCCGCGAGGTGCTCCGACGCCTGCTCCCGCTCGTGCGTCCGCGGGACTGCGCCGCGTGGCAGGCGGAAATCGCCGGGTTCGCCAAGCTCCGGGCCGAGCACTACCGGGGCGATCTGTCGCCGGAAGGGATCCTGCGCACGCTGCACGAGGTGACCGAAGGGCGCTGCACGATCGTCTCGGACGTGGGCCAGCATCAGATGTGGGTCGCCAAGCTGTTCCCTTACCAGCGGCCCAACACCCACATCACGTCCGGCGGTCTGGGCACCATGGGGTTCGCGGTGCCCGCGGCCATGGGAGTGCGGCTGGCGCGCCCGGATGAGCCGGTCTGGGCGATCTCCGGCGACGGTGGCTTCCAGATGAACATGCAGGAGATGGCCACCATGGTGCAGGAGCGTATCCCGGTGAAGATGGCCATCTTCAACAACGGCTACCTCGGCATGGTGCGCCAGTGGCAGCAGTTCTTCCACGGCCGGCGCTACTCGGCGACACCGATCTGGAGTCCGGACTACGTGAAGCTCGCCGAGGCCTACGGTGTGCCGGGCTGGCGCGTGGCGGCGGCCAACCACTCGGCGGACGCAGTGCGGGCCGCGATGGGGGTATCGGGTCCGGCCCTCGTGGAGTTCGTGATCGAGCAGGAGGCGAACGTCTTCCCGATGATCCCGCCGGGCGCCTCCCTCTCCGAGCCCATCGAGGGCGAGCCGGCGCCGCTGGTGCCGGCATGACCGGCTCTCACACCATTTCGGTATTGCTCGAGCACGAGCTGGTCACCTTGAACCGCGCCTTCGGAATGCTCCGCCGGCGCAACATTCCTATCAAGAGCATCGCGGTGGGGCCGAGTGCCCCGCCGGGGCTCGCGAGGCTGACGATCATGATGCAGACGGACCAGGCGACGGCGGACCGAATGGCGCGCCAGCTCGACAAAGTAGTCGGGGTGCGCGAGGTCGCCGCGTTTCCCGCGCGCGAGGGTGTGGCGCGCGAGCTGGCGCTCGTGAAAGTGCGCCCGGGCGAAGCTCGCTATGCCGAGCTGCTCGACGTCGCGTTGCTCTACAAGGCCGCCATCGTCGACGAGGGGCCCGAAGCCGTGATTCTGGAGGTCAGCGGCTCCGAGGCATTCGTCCTTTCGTTCCTGCGCGCGCTCGAGCGCTTCGAGGTTCTCGAGGTGGCGCGGAGCGGCACGGTCGCGCTCGAGCGGCCCCAAGGCTCCACCCAGTTCACGCTCACCCCGGAGACCGCCGGATGACGACGCCCCGAATGTTCTACGATGTCGACGCCGATCGGTCCCGGATTCCGGGCCGGACGTTCGCCATTATCGGCTTCGGCAGTCAGGGCCACGCCCACGCCCTCAACCTTCGTGACAGCGGCGCGACGGTGGTCGTCGGCTTGCGGCCCGGCGGAGGCTCATGGACCAGGGCCGCCGCGGCGGGACTCGACGTGCGTCCGGTCGCCGATGCAGCAAAGGCCGCCGACGTGATCATGATGCTCGTGCCGGATCAGGATGGGCGCGCGGTGTACGAATCGGGCGTGGTGGGCGGACTTGCCCCGGGCAAGGTTCTGATGTTCGCCCACGGATTCAACATCCATTACGGGGAGATCGTACCCCCCAAGGGCGTCGACGTGTCGATGGTGGCGCCGAAGTCGCCGGGGCATCTGGTCCGAAGCGAGTTCGAGGCCGGGCGCGGCGTGCCGGCGCTGGTGGCCGTTCATCAGGACGCCAGCGGTCAGGCGCTCGCCAACGCGCTGGCCTACGCCGCCGGGATCGGCTGCACCCGAGCCGGTGTTCTCCAGACGAGCTTCCGCGAGGAGACCGAGACCGATCTGTTCGGCGAGCAGGCCGTCCTGTGCGGCGGCACGACCGCCCTGGTCAAAGCGGGCTTCGAGACCCTGGTCGCCGCGGGGTACTCCCCGGAGATGGCCTACTTCGAGTGCCTCCATGAGCTCAAGCTCATCGTCGACCTGATGTATCGGGGCGGGCTCAGCTTCATGCGCTACTCAATCAGCGACACCGCCGAGTACGGCGACTATACCCGCGGCCCCAGGCTGATCACGGCCGAGACCCGGGCCGAAATGCAGCGGATCCTTGGCGCGATTCGGGACGGGAGCTTCGCCCGGGAGTGGCTCGCGGAGAACCAGGCTGGTCGCCCGAACTTCGACCGGATGCGGCAGGCGGATCACGACCATCCCATCGAGCAGGTCGGCCGGAAGCTTCGCGCAATGATGCCCTGGTCGGAGGAAGGCGCCGGTGCACGGGAACGGGGCGGGCCCGCCCGCCGCGAGACCCCGCCCGATCCCCGTCCGGCCGCACCCGCTCGGACGCCGGTCGCCGGCTAGGGACATGGCTCCGCGCACGCTCTTCGAGAAGGTCTGGGCCGGCCACGTCGTCCATCAGCCGGACGACGGGCCGGCGCTGCTCTACGTCGATCTCCATCTGGTGCACGAGGTCACGTCGCCCCAGGCGTTCGACGGACTTCGGCTGGCGGGCCGCCGGGTCCGGCGCCCGACGCGCACGCTGGCCACCGTGGACCACAGCGTCCCCACGGGTGATCGCAGTCTCCCGATCGCGGATCCGATCGCGGCCCGACAGGTAGGCGTGCTCGAGCGGAACGCGGACGAGTTCGGGGTGGAGTTGTTCGGGCTGGACTCGCCGGGGCAGGGGATCGTCCACGTGATCGGGCCCGAGCTGGGGGCGACACAACCGGGGATGATCATCGTCTGCGGTGACTCCCACACCGCGACGCACGGTGCTTTCGGTGCGCTCGCCTTCGGCATCGGCACCAGCGAGGTCGAGCACGTGCTGGCGACCCAATGCCTGGTGCAGACGCGCCCGCAGACGATGCTCGTGCGGTTCAGCGGTCAGCCCGCCTCGGGCGTCACCCCCAAGGATTTCATTCTCGCCCTCATCGGCCGGATCGGCACGGACGGGGCCACCGGCTACGTCGTCGAATACACCGGCGACGCGATCCGGTCGCTCTCCATGGAAGGCCGGATGACGGTCTGCAACATGTCCATCGAGGCGGGGGCCCGCGCCGGGATGATCGCACCGGATGACACCACGTTCGCCTATCTCGCCGGGCGGCCCCGAGCGCCGTCCGGCGTCGCGTGGGACGCGGCGGTGGCGGGGTGGCGGGCGCTCGCAAGCGACCCCGGGGCACGGTTCGACCGGGAGATCACGGTGGACACGTCGACCCTCGCGCCGCAAGTCACCTGGGGGACCAATCCCGGCATGGTCGCCGACATCACAAGCCGGGTGCCGGACCCGCGCACCTACGAGCGGGACAGCGATCAGCGCGCGGCCGCGCGCGCGCTCGAGTACATGGGTCTCACGCCGGGCACCCCGCTGGAGGGCGTGCCGGTCGACCGCGTGTTCCTGGGCTCCTGCACCAATGCCCGGATCGAAGACCTGAGGGCGGCTGCCGCGGTGGTTCGGGGACGGCGGGTCGCCGGCACCGTGCGCGCGATGGTGGTCCCCGGGTCGATGGGGGTCAAAGCCGCGGCCGAGGCCGAAGGCCTGGATCGAGTGTTCCGCGAGGCCGGGTTCGAATGGCGCAACG
Source organism: Gemmatimonadales bacterium (assembly GCA_036560625.1). GTDB lineage: Bacteria > Gemmatimonadota > Gemmatimonadetes > Gemmatimonadales > GWC2-71-9 > DASQPE01. Next base: position 757 of record DATBQV010000043.1, on the reverse strand, counting down.
CAGGGTGCTCCATGTGCCTCGGCATGAACGACGACATTCTGGGGAGCGGGGAGCGCTGCGCGTCGACCTCGAACCGGAATTTCGAGGGCCGCCAGGGTAAGGGCGGGCGCACGCACTTGATGAGCCCCACGATGGCGGCCGCCGCGGCGATCGCGGGCCGGCTGGTGGATGTGCGGACGTACGTGTGAAGCGTGAGAAGTGAGAAGTGAGACGTAAGAAGTGAGAAGGGAAGAAGTGGAAGGGAAGAAGTAAGAAGTGAGAGGTCAGAGGTAAGAGGGACGCAGGCGAGGACGGATCCTCCTCCCCGGACTCACTGCCGATCTCTTACTTCTACCCCTCACCTCTCACTTCTTACCTCTCACTCGACTGAGGGGAGACGAATGAAGCCATTCACGGCTCACACGGGACGCGTGGCCGCGCTGCGGCGCGTCAACGTGGACACCGACCAGATCATCCCGAAGCAGTTCTTGAAGCGAGTCGAGCGCATCGGGTTCGGCGAGTTCCTGTTCTTCGATTGGCGCTTCCGCCCGGATGGCGCACTCGATCCGACCTTCGAGCTGAATCTGCCGGCCGCGCGCGGCGCCTCGATCCTGGTTGCCGGGTCCAACTTCGGCTGCGGCTCCTCGCGCGAGCACGCACCCTGGGCGCTCGGCGAGTACGGATTTCGCGCCGTCGTCGCGCCCTCCTTCGCGGACATCTTCTATAACAACTGCTGCCAGAACGGCCTGCTCCCCGTGCGCCTGGCGGAGACCGAGGT
>DATBQV010000042.1:0-6740 GCA_036560625.1 Gemmatimonadales bacterium | reverse complement strand
GCGGGGCTTGATGACGCGGGCGCTGAGGGGTTAGCTTGGGAGAGACAATTGAAGCCCATCGTGGTGATTTGCGGCCGCTTGCGACCACGTTAAATAAGCGCTAAAACGCCTGACCCGGGGTCGTTTTGGCGCCCCCGGGCTTTTCGCATTCGGAGATGCCGTGAGCCATGCGCCTGTAGCTGCCATCGGTACCACCGACCACCGGGCCCGCGAGGCACGGCTGGCCCGGCTTGGTCCGCTCCTGTCGGAGCGGATTCTGGTGCTGGATGGCGCCATGGGCACGATGATCCAGGCGCACCGGCTCGGGGAGCGTGAGTTCCGTGGGACCCGCTTCCTGGACTGGCCCCGTGACCTCAAGGGCAACAACGATCTCCTGACGCTCACGCAGCCGGCGATCATCAGCGAGATCCACCGCGCGTATCTCGACGCGGGCGCGGACATCATCGAGACCAACACGTTCAACTCCACCGCCGTGTCGCTGGCCGACTACGGGATGGAGGCGTTGACCTACGAGCTCAACCTCGAAGCGGCGCGACTCGCGCGGGCCGCAGCGGACGAGTTCGAGCAACGGGAGCCCGGGCGGCCCCGCTTTGTGGCCGGCGCAATGGGCCCGACGAATCGCACGGCGTCGATCTCGCCCAATGTGAACGACCCGGGCTTCCGGAACGTGGCGTTCGACACGCTGGCGGCCACCTACGCCGACTCCGCCCGGGGGCTGCTGGACGGCGGAGCGGACGTGCTCCTCGTCGAGACCATCTTCGACACCCTCAACGCGAAGGCGGCGATCTTCGCGATCGAAGGCGTGTTCGAGGAGCGGGCCGATCGCGTCCCGTTGATCATCTCCGGCACCATCACCGATCAGAGCGGTCGCACCCTGTCCGGCCAGACGCCCGAGGCGTTCTGGTACTCGGTGATGCATGCTCGCCCCTTGGTGGTGGGCTTCAACTGCGCGCTCGGCGGCCGCGCGCTCCGTCCGCACGTCCAGGAGCTGGCGCGGGTGACCTCGGCCTTCGTGAGCGCGTACCCGAACGCCGGCTTGCCGAACGAGTTCGGCGCCTACGACGAGACCGCCGAGGCGATGGCCGAGGTGATCCGGGAATTCGCCGAGCACGGCCTGGTGAACCTGGTCGGTGGGTGCTGCGGCACGACGCCGAGTCACATCCGCGCGATCGTCGAGGCGGTGCGCGGCCTCCCGCCCCGGCGCCCGCCCGAGGTGCCGCACCGTTGCCGGCTGAGCGGACTCGAGCCCGTCGTGATCGGCCCCGACACCAACTTCGTGAACGTGGGGGAGCGCACCAACGTCACCGGCTCCCGACGGTTCGCGAAGCTCGTCCTGGAGGGGCGCTACGAGGCCGCGCTCGAGGTGGCGCGCCAGCAGGTGGAAAGCGGTGCGCAGCTGCTCGACGTGAACATGGACGAGGCCATGCTCGATTCCGAGCGGGCCATGGCGACGTTCGTGAACCTCCTGGCGTCGGAGCCCGCCATCAGCCGGGTGCCGCTGATGATGGACTCCTCCAAGTGGTCGGTGATCGAGGCCGGGCTCAAGTGCAGCCAAGGCAAGGGCGTGGTCAACTCGATCTCGCTCAAGGAAGGAGAGGCCGCGTTCGTGCGCCAGGCCCGCCTGGTCCGCCGGTACGGAGCGGCGGTGGTCGTCATGGCGTTCGACGAGCGGGGGCAGGCAGACTCGGCGGAGCGGAAGGTCGAGATCTGCACGCGGTCCTACCGCATCCTCACCGAGCAGGTGGGGTTCCCGCCGGAGGACGTGATCTTCGACCCCAACATCTTCGCCATTGCCACCGGAATCGAGGAGCACGCCGGCTACGCGGTCGCCTACATCGAGGCCACCCGCCGGGTCAAGGCGACCCTGCCGCACGCGCTGGTGAGCGGCGGGGTGAGCAACGTCTCATTCTCGTTCCGCGGCAACGATCCGCTACGCGAGGCGATCCACACCGTGTTCCTCTACCACGCGATTCGCGCGGGCATGGACATGGGGATCGTGAACGCGGGCGCGCTGCCGATCTACAGCGATATCGAGCCGGACCTGCTCGAGCGGGTGGAAGACGTCGTGCTGAATCGCCGGCCGGACGCGACTGAGCGGCTGCTCGAAGTGGCCGCGACGGTGAAGGGCCGGGAGGTCGCGACCGCCGACCTGGCCTGGCGCCAGGCGCCGGTGCACGAGCGACTCGCGCACGCGCTGGTCGAGGGGATCGCCGATTTCGTGGTGGAGGACACCGAGGAGGCCCGGCATCTGTTCGAGCGGCCGATTCAGGTGATCGAGGGGCCGCTCATGGACGGGATGAACATCGTGGGCGACCTGTTCGGCTCGGGGAAGATGTTCCTGCCCCAGGTGGTGAAGAGCGCCCGGGTCATGAAGAAAGCAGTGGCCCACCTCATCCCGTACATCGAGGCGGAAAAGCACGCCGACTCGAAGCCCAAGGGAAAGGTGCTGCTCGCCACCGTAAAGGGCGACGTGCACGACATCGGCAAGAATATCGTGGGCGTCGTTCTTCAGTGTAACAACTACGACGTGCTCGATCTGGGCGTGATGGTGCCCTGCGCCAGAATTCTGGAGACGGCACGCGCCGAGCGGGTGGACATCGTGGGGCTGTCGGGTCTCATCACTCCCTCGCTGGAGGAGATGGCCTTCGTGGCGAGCGAGCTTCAGCGCGAGGGGTTCTCCGTGCCGCTCCTGATCGGCGGGGCGACGACCTCGCGGGCGCACACCGCGGTCAAGGTCGCGCCGCAGTACACCGCGCCCACGGTGCACGTGCTGGATGCGTCCCGGGCCGTCGGCGTGGTCACCAACCTGCTGAGCGACACCGCGCGCGACCAGTTCGTCCGGGGCGTGCAGGACGAGTATCGGGGCATTCGTGAGGCACGGGCCCAGCGGCCCACCGGCGAGCGGCGCGCCACGATCGCCGAGGCGCGGGCCAATCGGCTGGCTATCGACTGGCCTGCAACCCAGCCGCCCCGTCCCTGCTTCCTCGGCGTCCGGACGCTGGATGATTACCCACTCGAGGAGCTGGTCTCGCGCATCGACTGGACGCCGTTCTTCCAGACGTGGGAGCTCAAGGGCCACTACCCGGCGATCCTGACCGATCCCATCGTGGGCAAGGCCGCGCGCAGCCTCTTCGACGATGCCCAGCGGATGCTGCGGGTGATCGTGGCGGACCGTGCCCTTACGGCCAGGGCCGCCGTGGGGTTCTTCCCCGCCAACTCCGTGGGCGACGACATCGAGCTGTACACCGACGACACCCGGACCACCGTGCTCGCGACGATCCATACGTTGCGCCAGCAGATGGCCAAGAGTCCCGGTCGTCCCAACCTCGCCCTGGCCGACTACGTGGCGCCGCGCGACTCCGGCGCACGCGACTACGCCGGCGCCTTTGCCGTGACCGCGGGTCACGGGCTCGGTCCGCTGGTGGCGGGCTTCGAGGCGCAGCACGACGACTACAGCGCGATCCTCGCCAAGGCACTCGCCGATCGCCTGGCTGAGGCGTTCGCCGAGCGGTTGCACGAGCGGGTGCGTACCGAGCTGTGGGGCTACGCGCGGGACGAGGCGCTCGACGTCGAGCGGCTGATCCGGGAGGACTACCAGGGAATCCGCCCGGCGCCGGGATACCCCGCCTGTCCGGACCACACCGAGAAGAGCACGCTGTTCCGCGTGCTCGACGCGGAGGCGCGGACGGGCATCACGCTCACCGACAGCTTCGCGATGCTGCCCGCCGCCTCCGTCAGCGGATGGTACTTCTGGCGTGCCGAAGCGAAATATTTCGGCGTGGGCAAGATCGAAAAGGACCAGGTTGAGGAGTACGCCCGCCGCAAGGGGATGGACCTCGCCGCGGTCGAGCGCTGGCTGGCGCCGAACCTCAACTACGAGCGATAGGCGGGACCTCCGATGCCCTCATTCAGGGACTTGCTGGCAGATGGCCGGGTGCACGTGTTCGACGGCGCCATGGGAACGATGCTCTACGGCAAGGGCATCTTCCTCAACGTCTGCTATGACGAGCTTGCGCTCCGACAGCCGGACCTGGTCCGGGAGATTCACCGCGAGTACGTGAAGGCGGGCGCCGAGCTGCTCGAGACCAACACCTTCGGCGCCAACCCGATCAAGCTGGCACACTACGGACTCTCCCCGGAAACCGAGTGGATCAATGCCGCCGCGGGCCGCGTGGCTCGGGAAGCCGCGGGCGGCCGCGCCGTCGTGATGGGGGCCATCGGGCCGCTCGGCGTCCGGGTCGAGCCGTACGGCGAGACCGGCCTCGATCAGGCGCAGGCGGCGTTCGCCCGACAGGTGGCGGGACTGCTCGAGGGCGGCGTGGACGGTTTCATCCTCGAGACATTCAGCGACGTAAACGAGATCGGCGCGGCGGTGAAGGCGGTTCGGAGCCTCTCGACGCTGCCGATCGTCGCGCAGATGACCGTGGGGACCGACGGGAAGACGCACTACGGCACCGACCCGGCGGTCTTTGGGCCCGCGCTCCAGGCCATGGGCGTGGACGTGATCGGTGTGAACTGCTCGGTCGGGCCTCACGGCGTGCTGGAAGCCATCGAGAAGCTCGCCCGGGTCGTGACCCTGCCCCTTTCCGCCCAGCCGAACGCCGGCCTGCCGCGTGAGGTCGAGGACCGGAAGATCTACATGGCCAGCCCCGAGTACATGGGCACCTACGCCAAGCGCATGGCCGAGGCGGGCGCCCGGTTCGTGGGCGGCTGCTGCGGGACGACACCGGAGCACATCAAGGCGATCGCCGGCTTCGTCCAGAGTGTCTCACCCCGCCACTCGACCGCCGTAGCCGCCGCACCGGCATCGGCCAAGCCGGTCGAGCCGGTGCCGCTGGCGGAACGCTCGGGCCTCGCGGCCAAGCTCGCCGCCGGACACTTCATCACGACGGTCGAGATCGTGCCCCCGAAGGGCGTGAACCCGAAGCCGATGTTCGATCAGGTGCGGCAGCTCAAGGCGGCGGGCGTGGACGCGGTCAACGTCCCCGACGGGCCCAGGGCACAAAGCCGCATGGGGGCCCTGCTGTCCGGGCTCCTCATCCAGCGCGAAGTGGGCATGGAAGCAGTGGTCCACTACGCCTGCCGGGACCGCAACCTTCTCGGCATGCTGTCGGACCTGCTGGGCGCGGCGGCGAGCGGGCTCAACAATCTGCTGATCGTGACCGGTGATCCGCCCAAGATGGGGCCGTACCCCGAGGCCACCGCGGTGTTCGACATCGATGCCATCGGCCTCACCAACCTGGTCTCGCGGCTCAACCGGGGACTGGATCCCGGCGGCAACGCGATCGGCGATCCCACGCGGTTCTTGATCGCGGTGGGTGTGAACCCCGCCTCGCCGGACAAGGAGCGCGAGCTTCGGCGCTTCGCGTGGAAGGTGGAGGCGGGGGCCGAGATGGCGATCACCCAGCCGGTATTCGATCTCGATCAGCTGGACCGGTTTCTGGAGGAGGTCCGGCCCTTCGGCATCCCGATCGTGGCCGGGATCTGGCCCTTGGTGTCGCTCAGGAACGCCGAGTTTCTCGCGAACGAAGTGCCGGGCGTCACGGTGCCGGCCGCGGTGCTGGACCGGATGCGGGCCGCCAGTGCCGGAGGCAAGGAGGAGGCGTTGCGCGAGGGCGTGCTGATCGCGCAGGAGATGCTGACGGCGATCAGGACCCGTGTGCGCGGCGTGCAGGTCGCCGCGCCGCTGGGGAGGGTTCCCGTTGCGCTGGACGTGCTGGCGGCCACGCTGGCGCAGAGCCGAGAGCCCGCGGGCGTGGCGAAGTGACCGGTGCCGCTCCCTCAGCCGGCGTGGGGGAGCAGATGCGGTCCGAAGACGAGCAGGCCGATGACGACGGCTCCGACGGCGGCAATGAGCACCGAGCCGGCCGCGATATCCTTCGCCCGCTCCACCAGCGGGTGCGCGGCGGGGGACGCAACGTCGCAGAGCGCCTCGAACGCCGTGTTCAGCGCTTCCGCGATCCAGACCCCCGTGATGGCCACCGCGACGAAGCACCACTCCACCCGCGACAGACCCACCGCAAGGCCCAAGGCGATGACCGCGATCGACGCGGCTGCGTGGATCCAGGCGTTGTGCTGCGAGCGAACCAGCGCCACGATGCCCCGGGCCGCGTAGCGGAAGCTTCGAGCGCGGGCCGCGAGTCTGAATCCCGGCTGGCTCATCCGCGCCTCAGTTGAGGCCGACCTTCCCGCGGACCGACGCAATCAGCTTCTCCGGGTCGTAGCCGATTCCATCCTTGAACACGATCTCCACGTTCTCGAGATCCGCAATATTGGTCGACGGATCGCCCCGAACGACGATGAGGTCGGCCTGCTTGCCGGCCGCGACGGTTCCGACCCGCTGGTCCCGCCCGAGGTACTTAGCCCCGTTGAGGGTGGCGATGGAAATCGCCTCGAGCGGCGTGAAACCGCCCTCGACCAGCAGCTCGACCTCCCGTTGATTGGAGAAGCCGGCCACGACGCCGCCGTACCCGGTGGGGTCGGTGCCGGCAAGGAGCAGCCCACCGGCCCGGGCGAAGGCCCGCTCGAACGCCATCTCCTTGCGGAAGAGGGCCGTCCACGTCGTATCCCCCCGGTCGGCAATGCGGGCTCGTTGCCGGAGGTACTCAATCCGCGCGTCCTGGGTCATGACGTCGAGCACCTTGTCGGGCATCGGCGGCCGATGGGGACTGAACGTCTCGAACACCGGCAGGGTCGACGTGACCGCCACTTTCCGCTCCACCAGCTCCCGAATCAACTTC
>DATBQV010000041.1:0-15559 GCA_036560625.1 Gemmatimonadales bacterium | reverse complement strand
GGGGTGGATCACCGGCCGCGTGCTCCTCGACGGGCAGGACATTTACGATCCGGCCGTGAACGCGATGCAGCTGCGCCGGAAGGTGGGCATGGTGTTCCAGCGGCCGACCCCCTTTCCGACCATGTCCATCTACGAGAACGTCGCGGCGGGGCTCCGGCTCAACGGCGGGATCTCCGGGCACCAGGCGGACGAGATCGTGGAACGCTCGCTGCGACACGCCGCGTTGTGGGACGAGGTGAAGGACCGGCTCAAGGTGAACGCCATGGCGCTCTCCGGCGGACAGCAGCAGCGGCTCTGCATCGCGCGGACCATCGCGCCGTCACCGGAGGTCGTGCTGCTCGACGAGCCCACGTCATCGCTGGATCCGCAAGGCACCCAGCGCATCGAGGAGCTGCTCTTCGAGCTGAAGCAGGCCTATACGATCGTCATCGTGACGCACAACATGCAGCAGGCGGCTCGGGTCTCGGACACCACCTCGTTCTTCTACCTCGGGACGATGGTCGAAAACGGCCCGACCCGCCAGATTTTCACGGCGCCCACGAACGAGCAGACGGAGGCGTACATCACTGGACGGTTCGGATGACCACCGTGCAAGAACCCAAGCCGCTCATCGCCGCCCCGCGCCCGACCCTCGCCCCCAAAGGGGCGCCGCGTCCGGAGGCCGGCGGCACACCCGCGGTCGAGGTCGAGGGCTTCCGCTTCTGGTACGGCAAGCGGCAGATCCTGCAGGGCCTCGACTTCACGATTCCGCGGAAGGCCGTGACTGCGATCATCGGGCCCTCCGGGTGCGGCAAGTCGACGTTCCTGCGCTCGATCAACCGGCTGAACGACCTGATCCCCGGCGTGCGCCACGGTGGCGACATCCGGGTGGAGGGGCTGTCGGTATTCTCGCCGAGCACCGATTTGGTTGCGCTGCGGCAACGGGTCGGCATGGTCTTTCAGCGGCCGAATCCGTTCCCGATGACGATCTACGAGAACGTGGCCTACGGCGCCAAGCTCAATCGCCTGGTGCCGCGCCGCGACCTGCCCGACCTGGTGGAGCGGTGCCTCAGGCAGGCGGCGCTCTGGGAGGAAGTGAAGGACCGGCTCGACACGCCCGCACCGGGCCTGTCCGGCGGCCAGCAGCAGCGCCTCTGCATCGCCCGGGCGCTCGGCACCCATCCCGAGGGATTGCTGATGGACGAGCCGTGCTCGGCCCTGGATCCGATTTCGACCCAGCGGGTCGAGGAGCTGATGTTCGACCTGAAGAAGCACTACACCATCGTGATCGTGACCCATAACATGCAGCAGGCGGCTCGGGTGTCCGACTGGACGGGATTCTTCGACCGGGGTGAACTGGTGGAGTTCGGCGAAACCGAGCGGATCTTCACCGCGCCCGCCAGCGAGCGGACCGAGGCCTACATTACGGGGAGATTCGGATGAGCCTCGACGTCCATCGCCACTTTCACGACGAGCTGAGCCACGTCAAGGTCCGGCTGCTCACCATGTCCGGCGAGGCGGAAGCGGCGCTCGGCCTCGCGGTGGAAGCGCTGCTGGAGCGCGACCCCGAGAAAGCCCGCCGCGTCATCCAGGGAGACCGGGTGATCGACGCCATGGAGATGGAAATCGAGGAGATGAGCGTCAATCTCCTCGCGCTCCAGCAGCCCATGGCGCGCGACCTGCGGATGCTGACCTCGGCGCTCAAGATCGCGAACGACCTGGAGCGCGTGGGCGATCACGCGGTGAACATCGCCCAGTCGGCGGAGCGGCTGAGCCAGACCCGGCCCATCGCGCCGGAGCCCGAGATCATTGAAATGGCGCGGCTGGCGCGGGAGATGCTTTCCGACGCACTGGAAGCCTTTATCCGGGGCGACGCCGCCGCAGGCCGCGAGATCTGCCTTCGAGACGACAGAGTAGATATTCTGCACCGGTCGGTGTTCCGCATCCTCCTCACCCATATGATGGAGGATCCGCACACCATCGGCGCGGGGATGGAGCTCTTCCTGGTGAGCCGCAACCTGGAGCGCGTCGCCGACCTCGCCACCAACATCGCGGAGGACGTCGTCTTCCTGGTCGAGGGCAAGTCCATCAAGCACCACGCGGAAGACCGCGGTGAGGCCCGCTCGACCAGCGGGTCCGGAGCGCTCCCGCGGCCATGACGGCACGGGCCCTCCCGACGACGGCCGCCGCCCCTCCCGCGGCCGAGCCGAGGGAGCGCCTCGCCGCGCTCGACGTAGGATCCAATTCGATCCGCTTGCTGGTCGCGGAGCACGACCCGCAGTGCGGCCTCTCCATCATCGATGAGGTGAAGGACCAGCCCCGCCTCGCCCAGGGTCTCGCGGCCACCGGCCGCCTGGACGAGGCCGCGATGGCGCGCGCCCTCGCCGCGCTGGCGCGCATGCGGGAGGTCTGCCGCCGCCGCGGCGTTCGTCGCATTGCGGCGGTCGCGACGGCCGCGGTGCGCGAGGCGTCCAACGGCGAGGAGTTCGTCCAGCGGGTGCGCACGGAGCTGGATCTCCCGCTCCGGGTGATCAACCCCGACACCGAAGCGGCGTTGAGCTACCTCTCCGTCGCGCACCACTTCCGGGTCCTCGGCGCCCGCACGCTGGTGGCGGACATCGGCGGCGGCAGCCTCGAGCTGATCGGCGCGGTCGATGGACTCGTCGAGCTGACGCTCTCCCTGCCCCTCGGCGCGGTACGCCTCACCGAGACCCACCTGCTCGGCCGACGGGATGCCCGCCGTGAGGTAACCACCCTCCGGACCCAGGTCCGCAAGCAGCTCAAGAAGGCCTTCCGCGGCCGCGAGTGGACGGCCGCCACCATGATCGGCTCCGGCGGCACGTTCACCACCCTCGGCCGCATGGCCACCGCGCGCCGGGGGCTGCCGGTGCCGGAGACGGTGCACGGCGTCGCCGTCGCGACCGCCGAGGTGGAGACGCTGCTCGAGTGGCTCACGGCGAAGACGCCGGAACAGCGACGGGCGGTCGCCGGGCTCAATCCGCAGCGCGCCGACATCATCCTCGCCGGCCTGGCCGTCACCGCCGAGCTGCTGGCGCTGGTGGACGCCCGCACCGTGACCGTGAGCGCCTTCGGCCTTCGCGAGGGGCTCCTGCTGGAGATGGTCAGCGGCGACGCACCGGTGGCAGCGCCGGACCCGCTTCGTCTCATGCGGGAGTTCGTCGAGCGCTGCCAGGGCGACCGGCGCCACGTCGAGCACGTCAGGGTCCTCGCGCGGCAGCTCTTCGACCAGCTCGCGGGCCCCCTCGGCTCCCAGCCCGACGAATGGCCCCTGCTCGAGGCGGCGAGCCTGCTCCACGACGTGGGCCAGCTCGTCAGCTACCGCAAGCACCACCGGCACTCCTTCCAGCTCATCACCCACGCCGACCGGTTGGACCTTTCGGCGCGGGACCGCGCGCTGGTGGCGCTGGCGAGCCGCTATCACCGCAAGAAGGGACCGAGCCGGAAACACCCGGAATTCATGGCGCTCGGGCTGGAAGATCAGGCCGTTGTGCGGAGGATCAGCGCGGTGCTGCGGGTGGCGGACGGACTCGACCGCGGGCACACGTCCAACGTCGATCAAGTAACGGCGACGCTCGGACCCGACGAGCTGGTGATCGAAGTCGCGCCCCGCGTGGCCGGGGCCGACCTCTCGCTGGAGTGTTGGGGGGCGGAGCGGAAGTCGGACGTGCTCGCAAAGGTGCTTCAGCGCGACGTAGTCATCCGCCCCGGGGCGTAGCCGCCGCGAGGGCCTGCGAGCCCGGCGGCGTGACGCCGATCCGCTCCGCGAGCAATGCCCCGAGTCGTCGGGCCATCGGGCCTGGCTGACCGGTCCCGACTGGCCGCCCGTCAATCGCCGCGACGGCCATCACGTCCGCCGTGGTCCCCGTGAGCAGCACTTCCTCTGCCGACTGCAGGACGTCCACACCCACCGCTTCCTCCCGCACCGGCACGCCCGCCGCCGCCGCCAGCTCCAGCACCACTTCGCGCGTCACGCCGGGGAGGATGAAAGGGCCGGTCGGGTGGGTACGGACCACGCCTCCCGCTACGACGAGCACGTTGCTCCGGGTCGCCTCCGTGACCACGCCGTCACGCAGGAGGATCGCCTCGAACGCCCCGGCCTCGGCCGCGCGCTGAGCCGCGAGGACGTTGGGCAGGAGGTTGACCGACTTGATGTCGCAGCGTGACCAGCGGAGATCGGGCAAGGTGATCGCCTTGGCGCCGTGAGTGAGGAGCTCCGCCCTCGGCACGAACGCCGTCGCCGTCACCAGCACCGTCGGCGGCGTGCCGCGCGGTGGAAAGGCGTGCTGCCGCACGGCGGCGCCTCGGCTCACTTGCACGTACACCGTCGCCTCGCCCTGCTCGAGCCGGTTGCGTCGGAGCAGGTTGGCCGAGATCTCGAGAAGATCGACCCCCGGATCCACGATCGAGACTTCGTGGAGGCTGCGGGCCAGGCGCCGCAGGTGGCGCTCCGGCTCGACGAACCGGCCGCGCACCACGCGCAGAACCTCGTATACCGCGTCGCCGAGGAGAAAACCGCGGTCGTCGATGGACACGGCGGCGGACTCGCGAGGCAGGACTGTTCCGCCGAGGTAGACGACGTCGCTCATCGCGCGGCCCCCGGCCGGGCCAACAGCTCCGCCAGCGGCGGGGCCGCCGGACCCACGATGGCCTGCAGACCGGCGATGCTGGAGAGCCCGATCCGGCTCGCACCGGCGGCGAGCATGGCCAGCGCCTGCTCCGGCGTCCTCACGCCGCCCGACGCCTTCACGCCGATCGACGGCCCGACCGCGGCGCGCATGAGGCGTACGGCCTCGAGCGACGCACCCCCGGAGGAGTGGAAGCCGGTGGATGTCTTGACGAAATCGGCGCCGCCGGCGACAGCGGCATGACAGGCGCGGGCGATTTCGTCGGCGGTCAGGACGGCGCTCTCGATGATCGCTTTCACGAGCAGCTCCTTGGCGGCACTGACCACCTGCGCCACGTCGTCGGCGACCGCGCTCCAGTCGCCTGCCTTGGCCGCCCCAAGCGGTACGACCATGTCCAGCTCGGCGGCACCGTCCGCCGCGGCGATCGCGGCTTCGGCCGCCTTGGCGACACCGGCGCCCGCTCCGAGCGGGAAGCCGACCACGGCCGCAACCCGGACCCCGGTGCCCCGCAAACGCTCCACGCACGACGATACCCACGCACCGTTCACGCAGACCGCCCACATGCCGGCCGCGGCGGCCGCGTCACACAGCTCGAGCACCTGGTCACGGGTCGCCTCGGCCTTGAGAAGCGTGTAATCGAGAAAGCGTCCTACGCCGCGCGCGCCCGCCGCGTCGGGGCCCAGCCACACAGGCAGTGACCCGCGGGTCATGCGGCCCGAGAGTACACGCGGGCGAGCCGGCGGTGCTCGCCCACGAGCGCCGGATCGCGGAAGAGAAAGATGAGCCCCGCGCCCGCCACGAACCCACCCACATGGGCCCAGAACGCCACCCCGCCGTTGGATCCGGCCGAGGCGGCGCCCTGCAGCAGCTGGATCAGGAACCAGTAACCGAGCATGAGATAGGCGGGGACCACGATGCGGGTGACGAAGACGATCAACACCACCAGCATGTGCACTCGCACGGTGGGGTAGAGCACGACGTACGCGCCCATGACGCCGCTGATGGCGCCCGACGCGCCGACCATCGGTACCGGGCTGGTGGGGCTCAAGAGCGCTTGCGTGGCGGCTGCGCCGAGACCGGACAACAGGTAGAACAGCGCGTAGCGGCCCCGGCCCATCGAGTCCTCCACGTTGTTTCCGAAGAGCCAGAGAAACCACATGTTGCCCAGGAGGTGGAGCCACCCCCCGTGGAGAAACATCGACGTAAACGGGGTGACCCAGGTCGGCCCCACGCCCAGCACGCAGGTGGCCCCAGGGCCGACGGGGACCTCGGTGCCGGCCCGGATCGTCCCGAGGAACTCGCCGGGGATCAGCCCGAACTCGCAGATGGACCTGGTAAGGGCCGGGTCGGTCCCCATCTGCTGGACGAACAGCCAGACCAAAGTATTGAGGGCGATGATTCCGACCGTGACGACCGGGGTGCGGAGGGTGGGGTTCTCGTCGCGGTAGGGGAACATGCTCCAATGTATATGCGGCCAGGCAGGTTGGCCGTCCGGGCATACCTCAGTTTCTGGACCTGCCAATTTGCTGCCAAAACGGCAGTTTTGGCGGGTATGGCGCTTGCCCTGATGCGCTCGGAATCGCGCGCCCGCGCCTGCGGCGCCCCGGCGAGCGGCTGATCTCTATTCTAAGGAAACGGAGCAGACAAATCATGGCGTCGAAGATCATCGGTATCGACCTCGGCACGACGAACTCGGTCGTCGCCGTGATGGAGGGAGGCGATCCGGTCGTCATCCCCAACGCGGAAGGCGGCCGGACTACGCCGTCGGTCGTCGCGTTCACCAAGGATGGGGAGCGCTTGGTGGGCCAGGTCGCGAAGCGACAGGCGGTGACCAACCCGAAGCAGACCATCTTCTCCATCAAGCGGTTCATGGGTCGCCGGCTCGAGGAGGTCAAAGAAGAGGCGAGGCGCGTCCCCTACAAGATCGTCGCCGGGCCGAACGGCATGGCGGCGGTCGAGATCGGGGGCAAGATCTACACGCCCCCCGAGATCTCGGCGATGATCCTCCAGAAGATGAAGCAGACCGCGGAAGACTATCTCGGCCATTCGGTCGAGAAAGCGGTCATCACCGTGCCCGCGTACTTCAACGATGCGCAGCGGCAGGCCACCAAGGACGCCGGCAAGATCGCGGGGCTCGACGTGGTCCGGATCATCAACGAGCCCACGGCCTCGGCGCTCGCGTACGGCCTCGACAAGAAGAAGGAGGAGAAGGTCGCCGTCTACGATCTCGGTGGCGGCACCTACGACATCTCCGTCCTCGAGCTGGCCGAGGGCGTGTTCGAGGTGAAGAGCACCAACGGCGACACGCACCTGGGCGGTGACGACTTCGACCAGCGGGTCATCGATTGGCTCGTGGCTGAGTTCAAGAAGGACCAGGGCATCGACCTCTCCAAGGATCCCATGGCGCTCCAGCGCCTCAAGGAGGCGGCGGAGAAGGCCAAGATGGAGTTGTCGAGCACCCAGCAGACCGACGTGAATCTGCCGTTCATCACGGCCGACCAGTCGGGACCGAAGCACCTGAACTACTCGCTCACCCGGGCGAAGTTCGAGCAGCTGGTGGACGATCTCGTGAAGCGCTCGACCCCGCCGATGGAGCAAGCACTGAAGGACGCCGGCCTCAAGCCGTCGAACATCGACGAGGTGATCCTCGTCGGCGGCCAGACCCGCATGCCGAAGGTGCAGGAGATCGTGAAGGATTTCTTCGGCAAGGAGCCCCACAAGGGCGTCAATCCCGACGAGGTCGTCGCGATCGGCGCCGCGATTCAGGGCGGCGTGCTCGGCGGCGAGGTGAAGGACGTCCTGCTCCTCGACGTGACCCCGCTCTCGCTCGGCATCGAGACCCTGGGCGGCGTGACGACCGTACTGATCCCGCGGAACACGACCATCCCGACCAAGAAGTCGGAGGTTTTCTCCACCGCTGAGGACAATCAGACCACGGTAGAGATCCACGTACTGCAGGGCGAGCGTCAGATGGCGATCGACAACCGGACGATCGGCAAGTTCCAGCTCACCGGAATTCCGCCGGCTCCGCGCGGCATGCCCCAGGTGGAGGTCACGTTCGATATCGACGCCAACGGCATCCTGCACGTGTCCGCCAAGGACAAGACGACGGGCAAGGAGCAGAAGATCCGGATCGAGGCCTCGAGCGGTCTCAGCGACAGCGAGATCGACAAGATGGTCAAGCAGGCCGAGTCGCACGCGGCCGAGGACAAGCAGCGGCGCGATGAGATCGAGGCCCGGAACCAGCTCGACGGACTCGTGTATAAGGTCGAGAAGGACAGCAAGGAGTGGGTCGATCGGCTGGCGTCGGACGCGAAGTCCAGGCTCGATTCCGCGCTCGAGGCCGGCAAGGCCGCGCTCCGCACCGGCGACGCCGCCGGGATCAGGACCGCTCTGGACGCCCTCAACGCGGCGTATTCGGCCGCCGGCGCCTCGCTCTATCAGGCGGCGCAGGGGGGAGCCGGACCGGCGCCGGAAGGCGGTCCGCAGGCGGGGCCGTCCGGGCAGCCCGGCGCCAAGGACGACGTGGTCGAGGCCGACTACGAGATCGTGGACGAAGGAAAGAAATAGACCCCAGGGTCGGACGGGGCGGGAGGGGGTGGTACCCCTCCCGCCCCGTCTCTTCCGCCCCCTCACCCACCACGCGGAAACTCTTCCCCGCCCACCAGAGTATTTTACAGTAGATCACCCTAAGGACTCCGAGATGTCTTCACGTTCGTTGAACTGGCTCAAATTCGGCGGCTTGGTGGCGCTGGCCTTTGCCCTTGGACTGCTCTTCGCCGGGCTGCTCGACCTCCCGAATCGATCGTCGGCGCAGGAAAGCCACCTGGCCTCCGCGATCCCCGCGGTGCAGGCCCCGGCCATAGCGGCCGCCAAGCCACTGGTGGAGCTGAGTGATGCCTTCGCCGCCGTCGCCGACCACGTGCGGCCGAGCGTGGTGTACATCCGCGCCCAGCACACCGAACGCCCCAGCCAACGGCGTCTGCCGCCGGGCATGGAGCGCTTCTTCCCCCGCTTCGGACCCAACGGGCCGAACCGGCCCGAGCTGGAACAGGGCAGCGGGTCGGGGTTCATCGTCTCCGCGGACGGGTACATCCTCACCAATAACCACGTCGTTGAAGGGGCGGACGTCGTCATCGTGCGCCTCCTCGACCGCCGTGAGTTCA
This sequence comes from Gemmatimonadales bacterium, assembly GCA_036560625.1. Taxonomy (GTDB): domain Bacteria; phylum Gemmatimonadota; class Gemmatimonadetes; order Gemmatimonadales; family GWC2-71-9; genus DASQPE01. The sequence continues at coordinate 6,768 of DATBQV010000041.1, read as the reverse complement.
AGGCCAGGATTGTCGGGACCGACCCGAACACCGATGTCGCGTTGCTCAAGGTGGACGCCAAGGGGCTGCCACCGGTAGCTCTGGGCAATAGTGAGGACGCCCGCGTCGGGAGCTGGGTTCTGGCCATCGGGAACCCGCTGGGCGAGGGGCTCACGTTCACGGTCACGTCCGGCATCGTGAGCGCCAAGGGACGCGCGCTCAACGGCCTGCCGGGGCGTGGCGCCGGGAGCATTCAGGACTTCATTCAGACCGACGCGGCGATCAACCCGGGCAATTCCGGCGGTCCCCTCGTCAACGTCCGCGGCGAAGTGATCGGCATCAATTCGGCCATCGCGAGCGAAACCGGCTTCTACTCCGGTTACGGCTTCGCGATCCCGATCAACCTTGTGCGCACGGTCATGAACCAGCTGATCGTCGACGGGAAGGTGCATCGGGCGGCGCTCGGCATTGCCATCGACAACGTGTCGCTCAACGATGCCCAGTACGTCGGGCTGCCGGAGATCCGGGGCGTCGTCGTCAAGGACATCCCGAACGACGACTCGCCGGCGCGCAAGGCCGGGATGGAGCCCGGTGACATCATCGTCGCGATCGACGGGAAGCCGGTGGAATACGTCGGTCAGCTCCAGCAGCAGGTCGGCTTCCGGAAACCGGGCGACGTCGTGCAGGTGGAGGTGGCCCGCAAGGGCGGCGTGCGGAAGACCTTCTCGGTGAAGCTCCAGCCGCTGCAGGACTCGCCGCAGGTGGCGGACGCAGGCACCCCCGGCGACACCGACAGTCCGACCGCTACGGGCGGACTCGTCGCGCGCCGTATGGGGATCAGCGTTCAGCCGGTCACCTCCGCGATCGCGCAGGAGCTTCAGCTCCCGGGCGATACGCGGGGACTGCTGGTGAGCGACGTGACCCCGGGTGGTCCGGCCTGGGAGGCCCTGGCCGACGAAGCCCGCGGCGGGCCCGACATCATTCTCTCGGTGGAAGGCAAGCCGGTGAAGAGCAAGGCCGATCTTGACGCGGCCCTGAAGGAGGAGAAGCCGGGCAACGTCGTCACCCTGCGAGTGTACAACCCGCGCCAGCAGTCCCGCAGAATCGAGCGCATCAAGCTGGCGGACGCACCCTGATGTCCACCTTCGTCAAGCGTACCGACATTGCACTCCTCGGCGCGCAGACGCTTCCCGGGCGCTACTTCACTTCTCCGGAGGTGTTCGCCGAGGAGCGCGAGAAGATCTTCTTACAGAGCTGGCTGTGCGTTGGGCGCGAGTCGCAGATCGCCCGGCCAGGGCAGTATTTCCTCCAGGGCATCGGTCCGGAGAGCGTGATCATTCTTCGGGACCGCGAGAACGAAGTCCGCGCGTTCCATAACGTCTGCCGGCACCGCGGCACGCGGCTCTGCGAGGAGCACGCAGGTCAGTTCGCGGGCACCATCCAGTGCCCGTACCATGCGTGGACCTACACGCTGGACGGGCAGCTCGTCGGGGCTCCGTCAGCCGACACGATCGAGGACTTCGACAAGGGTGACTGGCCGCTCCACCCGGTCGCGGTTGCGACTTGGGAGGGGTTCGTCTTCATCAACCTGGCCGCCGATCCCGAGCCGTTCGCGGAGGCCTTCGCGCCGGTGAACGGCCGGTTCAGTCGATTCAACCTCACGGGGCTGGCCGCCCACCGCCGGATCGACTACGACCTCACGTGCAACTGGAAGTTCGTCGTCCAGAACTACTCGGAGTGCTATCACTGCCCGCTGGTTCATCCCGCCCTGGTGAAGCTGTCGCCGCCCACGAGCGGCGAGAACGACCTCATCAGCGGCCCGTTCCTGGGCGGGTACATGGACATCGTGGATGCCAGCGAGAGCCTCACCATGAGCGGGCGCTCCTGCGGGATCATGGTAGGAGACCTGCCCCAGGACGACCTCAAGCGGGTGTACTACTACTCGCTGTTCCCGAACATGCTGCTGAGCCTCCATCCCGACTACGTGATGTACCACACGCTCTGGCCGAAGGGGCCCGGGAGCACCCAGGTCACGTGCGAGTGGCTCTTTCACCCGGATACGCTCCGGGACCCGGCGTTCAATCCGGAGGACGGCGTCGCGTTCTGGGATGTGACCAACCGGCAGGACTGGCACGTCTGCCAGCTGAGCCAGGCCGGGGTGCAGTCGCGGAGCTACACGCCCGGCCCCTACTCCCGGCGGGAGGGCCTCTCGGCCGCGTTCGACCAGCAGGTGCTGAAGGCGCTAGGGCACCAGCCGGCCTGGTGAACGGCAGTGAGAAGTGAGAAGGGGGCTCCGGCTTGATCGGACGCCCCCTTCGGGTTTCCCTCTTAGCTCTCACCTCTTACGTCTCACTTCTTACTTCTCACCTGTCACTTCTCCCGCACTACACCATGTAGGTCTTGGGCGGATCCCGCTGTTTCAGGATCGGGCGCTCGATCGTGAACGGCGTCAGATCCGCCTCGGCCCGTCCGTCGACCGCCAGCTCGGACAAGGCCTTGCCGATCACCGAGGCGAATTTGAAGGCATGGCCCGCGCCGATCGCAACGAAGACGCCGTCCGCTTCCGGCACCGCGTCGATCACGAAGTCGCGGTCAGGCGTCAGCGTGTAGAGGCACGTCTTCGTGTAGATCTCGGGACCGAGCGCCCCCGGCAGGTACTTCGCGAGAAACTCGCGGACGCGCCGAGAGTTCTCCGGGTCCGGCTCGAAACTTCGGGTATCGGCCGTCACCGGCTTGCCTCCGGCGTCCTGCGCGGCTTTCGGCCCGTCCTCCCCGAACACGGGAAAGCCATAGTAGCATGGATCGTCCATCCAGATCCACACCGGAAACCGGTCCGGCTGGAAGTCCCGCTTCCGCGGGCTGGCGAAGTAGGTCACCTGCTCCTGCGTCACCTCGAGCGGGAGCGTGAGACCGAGATGACCCAGCGCGTCGTTCGACCACGGTCCCGCGGCGATCGCGAGGCGGTGTGCGTGATAGACCACCCCGCCGGCCTCGATGTCCACCTCGCCGCCGGCGGCCCGAATCGCCGTCGCCGCGGTCCGATCCCGGAGCGTGGCCCCGTGCTCCCGCGCCATCCGCTGGTGCGCCTGGTTCGCCCGCGCGGCCATGGCGATTCCGCTTTGCTCCTGGTAGAGGCCGTGGATGTCGCTGGTGAGCCGGAACTGCGGCCACCGCCGCATGATTTCGCCGGCGTCGAGGTGCTCGAAGGGAACGCCCGCCGCCCGCATGCTGTCGCTGTAGCTCTCGAGCGGAATGGCGCTCACTCTCGGCGCAAGATCGAGTCCGCCGGTGCGCAGCACCACCTGGTCTCCACTCTCCCGCTCGAGCGCCTCCCATGCGGCGTACGCGCGCTTCGCAAACTCCACGTAGGCCGGCGTGTGGTAGGACAGGCGGATGATGCGCGAGTGATCCTGCGATTCGCCGCGGACGTGTCCGAGCTCGAATTGCTCGAGGCCGAGCACGTCGGCGCCGGCCCGGCGCGACAGCCAGTACGCCGCGGCGCTGCCGAGCCCGCCGAGGCCCAGGACGATGTAATCGAAGTTGCGCCGCATTACCGGTCCAGGGCGTCGCCCAGGCGCTCGCGGATGTAGCGGCGGATGTCGAGGCTCCAGCTCTCCATCGGCGCGTAGTAGCCGTGGGTGAACACCCGCGCCCGCATCCCGTTCTGCACGCCTTCGCAGATGGCCCAGTCCTGCCGGTTCACGAGATCCCAGAACTCGACCGCATCCGAGGGATCAAACCCGGGCTTCGCCATTTCATCCGGATGGAACAGGAAGTCGCAGGCGACCGTGGTGCGCTCGGGGCCGCGGGACTGCACGATGAACGCGGCCACGTGCTCGGCGGAGAGCGAAATCAGGAAGTTGGGGTAGACCAGCTCGCCCTTGTGCAGGGCTCGCTCATCGTCGTTCAGCCCCGGGAACGGCGCCCGGGTCGTGGTCCCCGAGTGGGTGAAGGTCCACGCCCCCTCGCGATGGGGGATGCCGCGATCCCAGTCCAGCTCCGCGCCGCCCCTCTGCTTGAACGCCGGCACCACCTTGCAGAGCTCGGGATGGACGCCGGCGCAGTGGTAGCACTCGTTGTAGTTCTCGAGCAGGACCTTCCAGTTGGCCCGCACGTCGTAGACGATGCGCCGCGCGGTCCGAAGCTCCGCGAGGGGGTAGCGGCCCAGCCGCTCCGGTACGGCCCCGAGCTGCCGCACCAGCGTCCGGCCCTCGGTGGCCGCCTCGAGTGGCGAGAGGTTGAGGAAGAAGAAGCCGCCCCAGGTCTCCAGACCCACCGGCCAGAGCGGAAAATCCTCCCGGCGGAAGGCCTCGTCCTCTTCGAGGAACGGAGCGGTCCGGAGATCGCCGTCGAGGGAATAGGTCCAGGAGTGATAGGGACAGCGGATCCCGCTCCCGAACCGGCCCGCTGGAGCAGGGACGGCCTCGGCGGTTGCGTCCGGTGCCGCGAGCACCAGCCGGCAGCCGCGGTGGCGGCAGGTGTTGTAGTACGCACGGAGCGCGCCCGCCTTGCCGCGCACGACGAGGACGCTCTCGCCCGCGATATCGAGCACCAGGTAGTCGCCGGCGGCCGGGAGCTGCTCCTCGCGGCCCGCGCACATCCACTCGTGCGCAAAGATCCGCTCCTTCTCCAACTGCCAGACGGCGTCGGCGAAGTAGGCCTCGCGGGGGAGTGTACGCTCGAGCGCCACGTCGTTACGCCGCCGAGGGAAGCCGCTTCCCGGCGTCCTTCAGGATCTCGCGTGCCGCGTTGTACCCGCAGGCGCCCATCACGCCCCCGCCGGGGTGCGTCGCCGCGCCGCAGAGGTAGAGGCCGCGAATCGGCGTCCGATAGTCGGCGTAGCCGGCGACCGGGCGCATGAACGACAGGCTGGAGAGCGACATGGCCCCCTGCATGATGTTCCCGCCGGTCAGGCCGAAGCGGGACTCGAGATCCCGCGGGCTCAGCACCTGCCGGTGGAGCACCGACTGCTTGAAGCCGGGCGCGTAGTCGTCCATGATCTCGATGCAGCGGTCGGCGTAACGCTCCTTCCAGTAGTCCACCGAGCCCTCCCGCACGTCGTAGGGGAAATACTGGGTGAACATGGACATCACGTGCATGCCCTTGGGGGCCACGGTGTCGTCGAGCACCGACGGGATCGTGGCTTCGACGATCGGGTTGCGGGCGGCGCGGCCGTGCTTGGCGTCGTCGTACCCTTCCTCGATATAGTCGAGCGTGGGGCAAAGATGGATCGTCCCCCGGTGCTGCGGCCCGGGCTGGGCGCCCGGAAGCGCCGTGAAGTCGGGCACGGCGCTGAGCGCCAGGTTGATCTTCAGGCTCGCGCTGGCATAGTCGATCGCGCGGACGTCACTCAGGAAGTCGTCCGGCAGCTCCTTCGGATCGACGAGCTGGAGGAACGTCACGTGCGCATCGACGCCCGAGGCGATGCGCGGGGCGTGGAACTCGGTGCCGTCGTCGAGGGCGACGCCGTAGGCGGCGCCGGCTCGCGTGAGCACGCGCGCAACCGGCGCGCCGGTGCGGATCTCCGCACCCTTTTCCCGCGCCGCCGCCGCGATCGCATTGCTGATGCCGCCCATTCCGCCGCGGACATATCCCCAGACGCCCCGGGCGCCGTCGCACTCTCCCATCACATGGTGGAACAGCACGTAAGCCGTGCCCGGCATCGACGGAGAGGCAAAGGCACCGATGATCGCGTCAGTAGCCAGCGTCACCTTGAGCTGCTCCGACTCGAACCAGCGATCGAGAATCGGCCGGGCCGCACCGGTCAGTACCTCCACCGCCCGGACGGCGTCCTTGCCCAGCCGGGCGAAGCCGAGCCCGAGCTTGGCGAGCTGGATCAGATTGCCGGGGGCGAACGACCAAGGGCTGGGCGGCGTCTGGATCAACGTCGGCTCCAGGAACGACGCTACCCGCTCGAGCATGGCCTCGTACTTCGGCAGCGCGTCCGCGTCCCGCGTCGAGAACTTCGACACCTCCCGGTGGGTCAGCTCCTTGTCCGGGCCGAGCAGGAGGTAGCGGCCGTCCGGAAAGGGCGTAAAGGAAGACGGACTGCGCGGGAGCATGGCGAAGCCATGGCGCTTGAGCTCGAGATCCCGAATGATCTCGGGCCGGAGCAAGCTGTTCACGTACGCGGCGGTCGACACCTTGAACCCGGGCCACAGCGCCTCGGTCGTGCAGGCGCCGCCCAGAACCTCCCGGCGCTCGAGCACCAGCACCTTGAGGCCGGCGCGGGCCGCGTAGGCCGCCGTGACCAACCCGTTGTGACCACCCCCGATGACGATCAGGTCGTACCTAGCGGGCATGCAGACGCTCGTTTGCGCGAGTATGAGGATGGGCGACCGCGGAGGACCGCGGGAGGCGCGGATATTCTAGCGAGGCCCCCCCGCGCGCGCCAGCGCCGCCGCTATTGACGCCTCGCTCCCCGAGCAGGTATCGTGGGAGGCCGCCGCCGTCCAGGCGGAGTCGCACCACCCGCACATTACACGCGTCGCCGCCATCGCCGGGCGGCCCCCTCTCCCTGCACCCGGAGTCCCATCTTGGCATTCCGCTGATCCCATCCAGTCGCGTCCGATGCCGTCGGGCGGGCGTTTGTATTCATCCCGCTTTCCCAGGAGGGTGCATGCCACTCGTGCTTCGTCGGATCCTCATCGCGCTGGCCGCGGTATGCCTGCCGGCCGCGGCACGCGCGCAAACGCCGGCCACGATCAGTGGCACGGTCACCCGGGAGGACGGGTCCGCCTTGCCGGGCGCGACCGTGGCGATCCCGACGCTCGGGCTCGGCGCCGTCAC
>DATBQV010000040.1:0-8080 GCA_036560625.1 Gemmatimonadales bacterium | reverse complement strand
GTGGCTTGGATCGCGGACGATTACGAGCGGTCCTCCGGGGCTGGCACGGCGAACGAAGCCGTCTATTTCGATGTCGAGGCTGTCGACAGGACAGGCAGCAGGTTGCTTGCCTCGGGAACGGCCGTCGATCCGTCGTCGCTGTCGCTCGCGGTCGGCGCGACGAACGTCGGCTATCACTCCGCTGCCCTCATGGGCAGCCTGCTGTATTGGACTGAGGGCGGCACGCCCGCGTCGGCAGTCCTCCACTGAAAATACGCGGGCGGCTGGCGGGACGGCTTGTTGTCGTGGTTTGCCGCGTGCATCCCGTGCCTTGCGGGTCGTTGGTCTGCCGGCCAGGGCCGATCTCGGACAGCGCGCACGCAGGTCGCCCCAGGCAGGAGCGCGCGAAGCTGTGGTTTGCGCTTCGCAATCGCCCAGATGCAGGAGTCAGCGGAGCGCCGACGCGGGCGGTTCCTCGTGGTCTAAGTGCTGGTTGTCGGAAGTTCCGTCGGGTTATGCTGCGAGCGGGGTCGACTCGGTTTTGTGGGTGTTGAGGCGGGCGAGCCAGGTGTTGAGCTTCTGGCGGGTGAAGTTCCATGCGAACGGCTCGGCGATCTCGTTGTAGAGACGCTCGAACGCGGCGAGGCGTTGCTTGACCTGGTCGAGGTCGTCGAAGTCGTTCGGGGTGAGGACCTTGCGTTGCACGATCGAGAAGTAGATCTCGATCTGGTTCAACCATGATGCGTGGACCGGGGTATGCACGAGTCGGAGGGTCGGCCACTGGCCCTGCAGACGCTCGACGGATCGTTTGCCGCGGTGTGAGCTGCCGTTGTCCACGATCCAGAACACCCGCCGCGCCGACTTGTATGGCTCACGGGTCATGACCTGCTCAACGAGCCGGCCGAACGGTTCGATCCCTCCCTTCGGTTCGCAGCGGCCGATCACCCCTCCGCGGCGGACGTCCCACGCCGCGAGATACGTCAACGCACCGTTTCGCATGTAGGTGTGCTCGACCCTCTGCCCGCGCGGGACCCGGGCCCTCGGCGGCAGAGTCGGCGCGATCCGGCCGCGCGCTTGGATCGAGGGCTTCTCATCGGCCGAGACGATCATGTCGCCGGGATGCAACAGTTCGCCTTCCCACCGCCCTTGATACAGGTCAAGGATCCGGCCCGCCTTGACCGCGAACTCCGGGTCGGCCGGGAAGATCCAGGAGCGATACTGCCAGGGACGAATCGCGTCCTCCCGCAGCCACCGCACGATCGTTGATACCGATGCCTCGCTGATCCCGCGCTCGATGACGAGCCGGTGAACGTCAGCGACCGACCGGCGCGAGAGCGGCGCGCCCTTGGCGGGCGGCTCGCACGCGACCGCCTTGACCTCGGCGATCTGCTCCGGGGGGAAAACGACGCGGTCGACCCGACCGCGCTTGATCCGCAAGACCCGCCACACGCCGCTCGGCGAACCGACCTCGCCACCGGCCGACAGCCTTCGTGCTCATCCCCAACCGCCTCGCAATCTCAGCGTTGCTGTGCCCCTCGGCTGCCAGCAGCACCAACTTCGCTCGCAAAACCTCCCGATGCGCCCGCGTATAACACGCCGCTCGATGCTCAAGCTCCCCGCGCTCGGACTCCTCCAGGACGATCTCTTGAGCGCTCGGACCCGGCATCACCACAAGGATTCGCCGCCAGAGTTATGACTCCTTCAACCCAGACGGGATTTACGACCGACAGCACTAAGCTTTTTCCTCACGACGCCGACATTGACGCGGCGTACGCTGCCGCAGCAGTGGGCGCGTTTTCGCTCGCCGTCCAAGCTGGTTATCCCCTTGAAAAAGGAGCAGCATCGCGGTAGCCAGCAATCGGCCGCAACGCTCGAATCACTCGCACGGCCCCCGTTGATCCACAACCTGGCCTCCGCCCTCGCGTCGATCACGAGTGCCGCGGCGGAGTATTTTGATCGTGTGGAAGGCCCCGGGACGAAAGGCACATAGATGGGCGATGACGTGTTGTGCATCAGCCTCCTCGGGGTTTTCTCGGTCGCCGTGGGCGGCGATGTCATCCCCGACGACGCTTGGCGGCTGCGTAAGGCGAAGACCCTGATTAAGCTGCTCGCGCTTGCGCCCGAACGTCGCCTGCACGCGGGCCGGGCGAGCGAGCTGCTCTGGGCGGGGCGCGATCAGGCGTCCGCCCGGAACAATCTTCACCAGGCAATCTTTGCGGCGCGGCGGGCGCTCGACTCGGCCGGGCTCAAGGGCCTCGATCACCTGGAGTTGCACGAGGACGTGATCGCCCTTTGCCCCGATGATCTCGTGCGGATAGACGTACTCGCGTTTGAGGAGGCGGCCGCGGCAGCGCGGGTGCAGCGCGACCCGGCCGCCTACCGGGCTGCCCTCGATTCCTACGAGGGCGAGCTGCTACCTGAGGATCGCTACGAGGAGTGGACAGCGTCGCGGCGCGACGCCGTCCGCGAGCTTCGCCTCGCTCTGGGGATCGAGCTGGCTGAGCTCGAGGCGCCGGAGGACCCGGCCGCGGCGATCGACCGCCTGCGATCGGTGTTGGTCTGCGCGCCGCTGCACGAGCCCGCGCATCGGGCGCTGATGCGCCTCTATGTGGGGGGCGGACGGCGGCAGGAGGCGCTGGCCCAGTTCCAGGAGCTGAAGCTCGGTTTGCGGCGCGAGTTCGAGGACGAGCCCGACGAGGCGACCCGCCGCCTCTACCGGGGGATACTCACGCGCGGCGCGGGGGAGGTGGAGCCGGCAGGCCCATCCGCGGCGGCCGCGGTGCGGTCACCGGCCGAGAGCCCGAACAATCTCCCGCGGCAGCTGACCAGCTTCATCGGCCGCGAGCGCGAGCTGGCTGAGGCCGCCGCGATCCTGCGCAACTCGCGGCTGTTGACGCTGACGGGGGCGGGTGGCTGCGGCAAGACGAGGCTCGCTCTGGAGCTGGCCGGGCAGCGGTTCGGCGATTTCTCTGATGGCGTCTGGCCGGTGGAGCTGGCCGCGCTCGGGGAGCCCGAGTTGATCGGGCCGGCGATCGCCCAGGCCCTTGGCACGCGGCTTGCCTCTGACCGCGCTCCGGAGGTCGCGCTCGCCGGCCACATCGGTGATCGCCAGCAGCTGCTTTTGCTCGACAATTGCGAGCACCTCGTGGAGCCGGTCGCGCATCTCGTCGGGGCGCTGCTGCGGCGTTGCCCTCGTCTCACGGTGCTGGCGACCAGCCGCGAGCCGCTCCGCGTTCCAGGCGAGGTGACCTGGCGGGTCCCCTCTCTGTCCCTCCCGGAACTGCTCGATCGCTCCCCCTCGGAAGGAACGCTTCAGGCGGAGTCGGTGCGGCTATTCACCGTTCGGGCGGGCCAGGTCGCCCCCGGCTTCGAGCTGGACGATGAGAACGCGGTCGCGATTTCGACTCTCTGTCACCGGCTTGACGGGATGCCGCTGGCAATTGAGCTCGCGGCGGCACGGGTCGGCGCCCTGACCCCCGCACAGATTGTCGAGCGCCTCGACGACTCCCTCGACCTACTCTCGGGGGGGAGCCGCACTGCGATGACCCGGCAGCAGACGCTGCGGGCGACACTGGCCTGGAGCTTCGATCTGCTCGAGCCCGACGAGCAGACCCTCCTGCGGCGCCTCGCGGTGTTTGCCGGGAGCTTCGGCCTGGAGTCGGCCGAGGACGTTTGCGCGGAGGATCCGCTGCGTCGCCAGGTGGCGGTCGCTCTCCTCGGCCGCCTGGTCGACAAGTCGCTTGTCCACGTCGAGGAAGGGCCCGGTGATCGCCGTTACCGTTTGCTGGAGACCGTGCGGCAGTATGCCGTGGAGCGGCTCGGGGAGGCTGGTGAGCGGGAGGCCTTCGAGCGACGCCATCGCGATTGGTACATCGCGCTCGCCGAGAGCGACCCGACGCCCGCTGGCGACCTCCCGGCAACGGGCCGGCTCCGGCGGCTGGACTCAGAGCGCGACAACCTCCGCGCCGCTCTCGCCTCAGCCCTCGCGAACGAACCCCAGGTTGCCCTGCGCCTGACCGTCGCCCTCTGGCGTTTCTGGCTGACGCGCGGCTACCTCGCCGAGGGGTATCGCTGGCTCGACGCCTCCCTCGCGGCGGCGCCGGAGCACACCGCCGATCGCGCCCGTGCCCTGCTCGCCGCGTGCCTCGTGGGCCTGCGGCGCGGCGTCCACGGGCGCCTGCACGAGTTCAGCGCCGAAAGCGTCGCGATCTTCAGCGAGCTCGGCGACTACGCCGGAATGTTCGACGCGGTCGAGGTATCGACGGCCTATCGTGCGATCGTCAGCGGCCCCGCGGACATCGAGGCGCTGCTCGGCGAGCACGAGACGCTTCACGTGGACGACCTCCCCGCGGCCCGGCCGCCGACATGGGCGGCGCACACCCGCGCCATCGCGGCCTGGTTTCGGCGTGAATATCCGCAGGCGCGCCAGCAGTTCGAGCTCGCACTCAAGCGGGCTGGAGAGCTCCTCGCCGAGCCGCGCCCCGCACTCTGGCCGATGAGCTACGCGCTGATCACCGTCGCACCCGAGACCGGCTACCCGCTGCTCCTGCAGGAGGACACTGCGATCATCTGTCGCCGGGTCGGTGCAGAAGCTGCGGTTGCCTACATCCTTGGCAATCTCGCTGCCGTCGATCGGGTCGAGGGCGACTTCGACCGGGCGGGTGAATTGATCGAGGAGAGTCTCGCGCGCTTTCAGCGACTCGCCGACGTACAGGGGGAAGCCTTCGCGCTGGGCGCGCTCGGCAACCTCGCCCGCTCCAGCGGCGACTTCGAGCGCGGCCGGGAGCTACTCGGCCGCAGCCTCGCCCTCCGGCAGGAGGTCGGCGACCGGCGCGGCACCGGAATCACGCTCGGGTGCCTAGCGGTGCTACTCGCTCGCTCGGGCGACCCGGCAGGCGGCCGGGCCGCCGCCGAGCAGAGCCGCGCCTGGTTTGCCGAGAACGACGACATGATCGGCCTCAGCGCCGCCGAGCTCAGCCTGGCGAACGTGGCACTGTCCGCCGGCGATCGCGCGGGCGCCCGCGCGCATCTGCAGGACGCGGCCGCGGTGTTCAGGCGTATCGAGTCCACCCCCCAGGAGGGCTGGGTACTGGCCGTGCTCGCCGCGATGTCCGCCGAGGACGGCGAACAGGCGACCGCGCGCCGCTGGCTCGACCGGGCGATCTCCCATTTCGAGTTGCGCGGCGCCGACGCCGGCATCGCCTACTGCCGTGAGGTGGAGCGCAGTGTGGGGCCGGGAGTCGCCGCGGGGACCGCGATACCCGAGTAGCCCAATTCAGAGGAGCCTTAAGACACTGCAAAGCCGTCGCTAAGAGACGGACCGTAGTCTCGCTGAGCGACGTCAAAGAACCGACCTGAGAAGGAGGCCGGCATGGCTACACAAAGAGTGCTTGGAGCGGCGACGCTGAAGGAGTTCGAGGACGGCCTGCACGGAGAGCTGATCCGGCCCGGCGACGGCGCCTACGACGAGGCTCGCTCGATCTGGAACGGCGCCCACGACGCCCACCCGTCGGTGATTGCCCGCTGCGCCGATGCCTCCGACGTTCGCCACGCGGTCGGTTTCGCGCGCAGCGAGGGGCTCGACGTCGCCGTGCGCGGCGGCAGCCACAGCATTCCCGGCTTCTCGAGTTGCGACGAGGGCATCGTCATCGACCTCTCGCCGATGAAGGGCATCGCGGTGGATGTGGACGGTCGCACCGCCACCGCCGAGGGCGGCGTCACCTGGGGAGAGTTCGACGCTGCCACCCAGGAGCACGGGCTTGCTACCACCGGGGGGCTGATCTCGACCACCGGCGTCGCGGGCTTCACGCTCGGCGGCGGCATCGGCTGGCTGATGCGCAAGTACGGCCTGGCCTGCGACAACCTACGCTCGGCCCGGGTGGTCACCGCCGACGGGCAGATCCTCACCGCGAGCCGGGCGGAGAACCCCGACCTCTTCTGGGGTCTGCGCGGCGGAGGCGGCAACTTCGGTGTCGTCACCTCCTTCGAGTTCGACCTGCACCCGGTCGGCCCGACCGTGGCTGCCGGCCCCATCTTCTATCCCGGCGACCGAGCTGAGGAGATCATGCGCTTCTACCGCGATTTCGCGCGCGGGGTGCCGGACGAGTTGAGCACCCTGGTCAACCTGATCACCGCGCCACCCGCCCCGTTCATCCCCGAGGACTGGCACGGCAAGAAGCTCATCGCCCTGGTCGGCTGCTACGCCGGCGACCCCGAGGAGGGGATGAAGGTGCTGCAGCCGATCCGCGACCTGGGCGACCCCGTCGCCGACCTCATCGGACCGATGCCCTACGTGCAGATGCAGAGCCTGCTCGACGCGCTCTGGCCGAAGGGCACCCAGGCCTACATGAAGGCAGGCTACTTCCGCGAACTCGACGACCACGCGATCCAGACGATGGCCCGCTACCACCAGAACGCGACCTCCCCCTCCTCGGAGATCCACATCCAGCACTTCGGCGGCGCCATCGCTCGTGTCGGCGAGGACGACACCGCCATCGGCGAGCGCAAGGCGCCGTTCGTGCTCAACGCGATCGCCACCACCCACGAACCGGGCGGAAGCCTGGAAACCCACATGGACTGGGCGCAGCGCCTCTACGCCGAGATCGAACCGTCACTGACCGGCGCCGCCTACATCAACTTCCTCTCCTCCGAGGGCGAGGAGCGGGTCAAGGCGGCCTACGGAACCGAGAAGTTCGCCCGGCTCCGCGCGCTCAAGGACCGCTACGACCCAACCAACCTATTCCATCTCAACCAGAACATCCCACCATCGTGAGGCGGATGTAGGCAGAGCACGAGCAGAGACCCAGAAGCTGAAATACGCGTGCTGGGGCGCGTTGGCGACCCGCTCGATTCGGAAGGACGAGGATCGGCGCGCAACGCACCACAGCCGCAATCACCCAACCCCAAAGGGAGGCAGAACATGCGATCCATCCGGCGTGAGGATGTCCCAGTCGTCATAGCCGACAACGGCGTCGAGGTCCGGTTGCGCGACGAGGACGGCCTCTTTGTCGGGTTGGTGCGGCTGCCAGCCCGCGCGGACCTGCGACCCGCGACCCTGGGCCTGCAGGACGATCTCTGTCCGTGCCCGCATTGGGGGTACATGATCAAGGGCCGCGTACGGATGCACACACTGGACGGGCATCGGGATTTCGCTGCCGGGGAAGCGTTCTATTGGGCTCCCGGCCATGCTCCGGAGGCGCTCGAGGACTCTGAGTACGTTGACTTCTCGCCGACCGAGGAGTTCCGGCGGGTGGTGGAGCACATCACCGCCCGGGCGGGCGCATCCACGTGATCGGACGCTCGAGGCGCTGCGCCCAACAGGAACGGATCGCCTGATGGCGGAGGCGATCGTGATCGGCGCGGGCGCCGCCGGGCTTGCGGCTGCGGCCACGCTGCGGGGCGCCGGCATCGACGTGATGGTGCTTGAGCAGGCCGACAAGGTTGGTGCGGCCTGGCGCACCCGCTACGACGGGCTACGGCTCAATACGACGGGGTGGATGTCCACGCAGCCCGGGTTTCGCGCCAGCCGACGACGCTACGGCGAGTTCCCATCTCGGGACGTGTGGGTCCAATACCTCGAGGACTACACCGAGCACCACCACATCGATGTTCGCTTCGGCACACAGGTCCGGCGGCTGGCGTCCGCCAACGGGGCCTGGCAGGCGCATACCGATCGCGGGGACCTGCAGGCGCGCCTGGTGGTCGTCGCGACCGGATTTGACCGCGATTCCAACCTTCCCGACTGGCCAGGACGCGACGGCTTCACCGGTGAGCTGATCCACTCCTCCGCCTACCGTAATCCCGAGCCCTACCGCGACCGCGACGTCCTTGTCGTTGGGCCTGGCACGACGGGCTCGGAGGTTGCTGCCTACCTCGCCAAAGGGGGCGCGGGGCGTGTGCGCGTGGCCTGCCGGACGCCGCCGAACCTGACGGCCCGCAAGATCCTTGGGTCTTCGATCAACATCTCCGGGATCGTGCTCAACCACCTGCCTGTGCGCGTCGGGGATGAGCTCTCATGGCTGTCACAGCGGATCATTTTTGGCAACCTCGAGCGGTACGGGCTACCACGTTCACCAATCGGGCTCGCCACAACAAGCCGCCA
>DATBQV010000039.1:0-6811 GCA_036560625.1 Gemmatimonadales bacterium | reverse complement strand
CATCGTCAAACGGGTCAAGACCGGCGGTGGCGACGCGGTGATTGCCGAGGAGAAGGGCCTCTACAAAGTGAGGGTCGGCGCATACTCGACCCGCGCCGCCGCCACTGCCGCGCTGCCTTCCGTCCGCGCCAAGCTGGGCGGGCAGGCCTTCGTGGTGCCATGACGGGGCGCGTGGCCGAAGGATCGACACCCCTCATGCAGCAATACCGGGAGATCAAGGCGCGTCATCCCGGCGCGATCCTCTTCTTCCGGATGGGCGATTTCTACGAGATGTTCTTCGACGATGCGCAGCTCGGCGCCCGGGTGCTCAACATCACCCTCACCTCCCGCGGCGACGGCGTGCCGCTCGCCGGCGTGCCGGTGAAGGCCGCGGCGGAGTACCTCAAGCAGCTGGTGGCCGCCGGCCACCGCGTCGCGATCTGCGAGCAGGTGGAAGACCCGAAGCTCGCCAAGGGCATCGTGCGCCGCGAGGTGGTTGAGACGGTGACGCCCGGCGCGCTCCTCGCCGACGGCTGGATCCCCGGACACCGCAACAATTGGATCGTGGCGGTGGCCCCGAGCGGCGACCTGACGGGCATCGCGGCCATCGATCTGAGCACCGGCGAGTTCGTACTGGAGACACTGACCGCTGCGGCGCTGCCCGAGGCGCTGTCCCGACTCGGCCCCGCGGAGATCGTGGCACCGGCTCAGGCCGTGACAGCGGCACCCGACGTCGACTCACCGGCGGAGCCCCCGTCCGCGCTGGTGACCCATCGCGAGGCATGGGAATTCGACCCGGCCCTGGCGCGGGAGGAGCTGGCCCGCCGCTTCGGGCTGGCCTCGCTCGATGGTCTCGGACTCGAGCCTGAGGACGCGCCGGCCGTCGGCGCCGCCGGTGCCCTCTTCCGATATCTGGGCGAGCTGCAGCCCGGCGGACTGCCGCATCTGTCTCGGCCGGTCGTCCGCCGGAGCGAGGCGTACCTGTGGCTCGACGAGATGACGCGCCGGAACCTGGAGCTGGTCGAGCCACTGCGCGGGGGGACCCGCGGCGCCACCCTGCTCGAGACCATCGATCTCACGCTGACACCCATGGGCGCGCGGCTGATCCGGCAGTGGCTGCTTTCGCCGCTCCGCGATTCCGCAACTATCGGCCGCCGGCTCGACGCGGTCGAGGTGATGGTCCGCGACGGGCGCGGCCGCGCCCGTCTCAGGGAGGCGCTCGATGGCGTGCGGGACGTCGAGCGACTGGCCGGGCGGGCCGCCGCGGGACGCGCCACGCCGCGCGAGCTGGGAGCGCTGCGCGATTCTTTCCACCGGCTGCCGGACGTGCTGGAGTCGCTGGCCGGTCTCGCCGATCGCGATCGCAGCGCCGCCCTGGCCGAGCTCGAGGCCGAGCTCGATCTGCTGAGCGATCTTGCGGCGGAGCTGACGGCGGCGCTCGAGGAGCGGCCTCCGGCGGTGCTGGCGGAGGGCGGCGCGATCCGGCACGGATACGACGCCGAGCTGGATGAATTGCGCGACTTGCGCGACGGAGGAAAACGCTACATCGCGACGCTGCAGCAGCGCGAGCGCGACCGCACCGGCATTTCGTCGCTCAAGGTCGGGTTCAATAAGGTCTTCGGGTACTATCTCGAGATCACCAACGCGCACGCGGACAAGGTGCCGCCCGATTATGAGCGGAGGCAGACCCTCGCCAGCGCCGAGCGCTACGTCACGCCCGAGCTCAAGGCCTACGAGGCCAAGGTACTGAGTGCGGAGGAGCGGATCGTGGTCCGGGAGGCCGACCTGATCGCGGCGCTCCGCACCCGCGTCGGCGGCGCGATCCGACGAATTCAGGGCACGGCGCGGGCGCTCGCCCGGCTCGACGTCTGGGCCGCGCTGGGCGAGGTCGCCGTGCAATACCGCTACGCCCGGCCGGAAGTCGGCGACGAATTCGGTCTCATGCTGCGCCAAAGCCGTCATCCGGTGATCGAACGGCTGATGCCACGAGAGCAGTTCATCCCCAACGACGTCCGCTTTGCCGAGGCCGAGCGGGTGTTGCTGGTGACCGGACCCAACATGGCCGGCAAGTCCACGATCCTGCGCCAGATCGGGCTCTGCGTTGTCCTCGCCCAGATGGGGAGCTTCACACCGGCTGAGGCGGCGGTGATCGGCGTCGTGGACCGCCTCTTCACTCGGGTCGGCGCGAGTGACAACCTGGCGCGGGGCCAGTCCACCTTTATGGTGGAGATGAGCGAGACCAGCGCGATCCTGCACAACGCGACCGCGCGCAGCCTGGTCCTGCTGGACGAGATCGGGCGAGGGACGTCGACCTACGACGGCGTGGCGATCGCCTGGGCGGTCACCGAGTACCTCCACGACCGGGTCGGTTGCAAGACCATGTTCGCGACCCACTATCACGAGCTCATGCAGCTTCCGGAGCAGCTGGAGCACGCCCGCAACCTGAATGTCGCCGTGCGCGAGACCGGCGACACGGTCGTGTTCCTCCACCGCCTCGAATCGGGGGGGACGGATCGTTCGTACGGGATTCACGTGGCCGGACTCGCCGGGCTGCCCGCGCGCGTGGTGGGCCGCGCGCGCGAGGTCCTTGCGACGCTCGAAGGCGAGCATCGAGTGGTGTCGGGGACCCCACCACCGCCGCCCGACCCCGGTCAGCTCACGCTCTTCGCCGGCGACGCGGCACCGCACCCCGTGGTGGCGGAGATTCGGGCGCTTGATCTCGACGCGATGACCCCGCTCGAGGCGCTGAACCGGCTGGCCGAGCTGCAGCGACGCGCGGAGGAGCGGTGAGCGCCGCGGCGCACGCGGCATTGGCGCCCGGCGCAACGCTGGCGGCCACCGCGGTGTTGCTGGCGCTCGCCGCCTGTTCCCGCCCCGACGAGTCGCTCGTGCGGCTCCCGTCCGAGCGTCCCGGCGCCGCGCCGGCGCCGGACGGGCCGCCGGTCGCCCTCAACGCCGAGTCGCCCGTGGGATATCCCCAGGCCCTCCTGGAGCAGGGCGTCGAGGGGACCGTGGTGCTGCATCTGTTCGTCGATGCCAAGGGCGGCGTCGTCCGCGAGTCCACTCGCGTCGCGGAGTCGAGCGGATATCCCGCCTTCGATTCCGCCGCCATGACGGCCGTCCCCCAGTTTCGCTACGCGCCCGCGGTTCGCGATGGGACCCCCGTCGCCACCACATTCCTACAGCCCGTGCAGTTCCGAAACCCGCAGGGAAGAAGGTAGGCCGGCATGGACCCTCAGAACCTGACCCCCTACGAGTCCGTCCTCGACACGATCGGATGGACTCCGCTGATCCGGCTTGCCCGTGTGGGCGTCGGGATCCGGACACCGGTCTACGGCAAGGCCGAGCACAAGAACCCGGGCGGGTCGGTGAAGGACCGGATCGGTCGCGCAATCATCGAGGACGCCGAGGCCCGCGGCGCGCTGCGCCCCGGCGGCACCATCGTCGAGGCGACGAGCGGTAACACCGGCATCGGGCTCGCCATGGCGGCCGCCATCAAGGGCTACCGCTGCGTCTTCACCATGCCCGACAAGATGTCCCAGGAGAAAGTGCGGATGCTCAAGGCCTACGGCGCCGAGGTTGTGGTCACGCCGACCGCCGTGCCGCCGGATCATCCGGACCACTATCGCGTGAAGGCCCGGCAGATCGTGCAGGACACGCCTGGTGCCATCCTCGCCGACCAGTACTTCAACCCGGTGAACCCCGACGTGCACTACCGCACAACGGGGCCGGAGATCTGGGAGCAGACCAAGGGCCGCATTACCCACTTCGTCGTCGCCGCCGGCACCGGAGGCACAGTCAGTGGCGCCGCCAAGTTCCTGAAGGAAAAGAACCCCAAGATCCGGGTCGTCTCGGGCGATCCCGAAGGGTCAGTGTACGCGGGGTTCGCCCGAACCGGAGAGATTGCTGGCGGCGCGCCCTACAAGGTCGAGGGCATCGGCGGCGACGCGATCCCGGCCAACGTGTGGTTCCAGTACATTGACGAGTTCCGATCGGTGAGCGACCGGACCGCCATGTTCATGACCCGCCGCCTCGCCCACGAGGACGGCATCCTCGTCGGCAGCTCGTCCGGCGTGAACGTGGCGCTCGCGCTCGATGTCGCCCGCGAGGTCGACGACCCGGCGGCTCTCGTCGTCACGGTCCTCTGCGACACCGGCGAGCGGTATCTCTCCAAGGTGTTCAACGACGAGTGGATGCGCGAAAACCAGCTGCTCGATTCGCCCCGGACCACGGTGGAGCAGCTCCTGGCCCACCGCACGACCGGCGCCCCGGCACTGGTGAGCGTGGCACCGGCCGCCTCGGTGCGCCAGGCGCTCAACCTCATGAACACCTGGGACGTAAGCCAGATCCCGGTCGTGGACAACGGCGAGGCGATCGGCACGCTGCTCGAAAGCACGCTCATGACGCGCGCGCTCGCCCAGCCCGCGCTGCTCGACCGCCCGGTGCGAGAGGTGATGGATCAGCCGCTGCCCGTGGTCGAAGCGAGCGTGCCGACGGACCGGCTGGCCCCCATGCTGACCCGTGAGAGCCCTGCGGCATTGGTCCGCAAAGACGGAAAGCTGGTCGGGATCGTGAGCCGCTACGACGTTCTCCAGCAGCTGATCGGGGCCCGGTAACGCCATGCGCGTCACGGTGCTCACGGGCGGCACGTCCGCGGAGCGCGATGTCGCCCTCGCGTCCGCCGTGCAGGTCGTGGTGGCGCTGCGCGCCCGCGGCCACGAGGTCGCCGTGATCGACACCGCGCGCGGCTACATCCCCGAGGCCGAGGAGCGGTCGGCGCTGACGGGCGCGGTCGGGAAGGAGCCGCCCCCGCTCGCGGAGCTCCGGGCTCTCGAACGCGGGGTTCTCTTGTCGGGACTGGGGAACGTTCCAGTGGTTCGCAACGCCGATGTCCTCTTTCTCGCACTGCACGGAGGGCGCGGAGAGGACGGTACGATCCAGGCCCTGCTCGAGGTCATCGGCGTTCCCTACACCGGCAGCGGCCGTCTGGGGAGCGCGATGGCCATGGACAAGGACGTGTCCAAACGCCTGTTCCGGCTCGCCGGCGTGCCCACCGCCGACTGGTTCATGGCGCCGGTTACCTCGGCGGACGTGAGCGCCCGGCTCGGCTGGCCGGCCGTCGTCAAGCCGTCAAAGCAGGGATCCACGGTGGGGCTCTCCGTCGTTAAGAAGGAGGCGGACTTCGAGGCGGCGGTCGCGCTCGCGCGGAGGTACGACGACGAGATCATGATCGAGCGCTTCGTCCCCGGACGGGAGCTCACGGTGGGAGTGCTGGAGGGAAAAACGCTTGCCGTCGGGGAGATCATTCCACGGCATGAAATTTTCGACTACGAGTGCAAGTACACGCCCGGGATGTCCGAGGAAATCTTCCCCGCCGATCTTCCCGTTGCGGTAGCGGACGATTGCGGGCGGCTCGCACTGCTCGCGCACCACGCGCTCAAGCTCGGCGGATACTCTCGCGTCGACTTTCGCTTGACACCGCAGGGTGAAATCCTCTGTTTAGAGGTGAATACGCTGCCCGGCATGACGGCGACCAGTCTCCTGCCCCAGGCCGCCCGGGCCGTCGGCATCGATTTTCCAGAGCTGTGTGACCGAATCTGCCGGATCGCGCGGTCGGGCAGGCCGACGTAAAGGCATAGTCGCAAGGCAGTTAGGGGGCGTCACCGTCATGAATTCCACCCCATATCCCCGGATCACCCCCTGGGTTGGTCGGCTGATCATCGCTAACGCGCTGGTCCTGTTGCTGTTGCTGACCGTTTTCACCTCCCCCACGCTGCTGGCCCGGCTGGCGTTCGACCCAACCCACGCGCTCGCTAGACCTTGGACCTTCATCACGTACATGTTCGTGCACGGTGGATTGCTCCACCTGTTCGGCAACATGTTGATGCTGTTCATCTTCGGGTCTGCGGTCGAGACCAGGATGGGCAGCCGGGCCTTTCTACTCTATTACCTCTATTGCGGCGTCGGCGCAGCACTTCTGGCCCTCGGGCTGTCGGGTCTGACCACCATTCCGCCGTTTGTGGGAGCCTCCGGTGCCATCCTGGGACTCGGACTCGCCTTTGCCACGTTCTGGCCCGATGCCGAGCTGATCCTCTTCCCATTCCCGATTCCCGTTCGGGCCCGCACCTTCGTCGCCATTCTCGCCGGCGTGGATGTCTTCTTTGCCATCCGCGCGAGCAACAGCGACGGCATCGCGCATGTGGCCCATCTCGGTGGGCTGGTGGCCGGCTTCCTGTTCTTCCGTCTCCAGGGCCTCTCGCGTCGCCGACCCGCGGCTCCCCCGCAGCCGGTCGAGCGCGTGGTGATGGTGCAGTCAGGCGTGCCGGAATCCAGCCGACCCATGCCCGCCGCGCCCGCTGCCCACCGCCGCATCAACGCCGACCCGGTTGCCGCCGAGGTGGACCGCGTGCTGGACAAGATCAGCGCGCAAGGGCTCGGCAGCCTGACCGCGGCGGAGCGGCGCTTCCTCGACGAAGTCGCCAAGCAGAAGAAGCAGGACCACTAGCTCCCGCCACACGCCTCCAGTCGCACGACAAGCTCACCGAGACTGCGCGTGCGCGCGTTCGTCAAGAGTCTTGCGTCGCGCCCCTGTGACTTCGTATAGTGCCGCGTGCTCATCAATCTCCTCCCCGACTTCCTCGCCGTGCTCGACGCGGAAGACCGGGAGGCAGCCTACCAGCAGTACCGCGACGCACACCGCCCTGTCCTCGACGCTTACTGGCACAACTACGTGCTCGACCCCGACAGCGCGCATGCTCACGCGATCGTCGCTAACGCGCTTCGGGCCAATCGAGACGATCTGCGGGCGATCGCGGCCACGGTCGATCTCGTT
>DATBQV010000038.1:0-13543 GCA_036560625.1 Gemmatimonadales bacterium | reverse complement strand
TGCTGCTGGCCTATCTCTACCACCGCCAGGCGCGCAACTCGGTCTCCGGGTGATCGCCGCTTGAATTGTCGTCCGGGTTCCGCCATCATGACGGCTTCCCCGATGCGAGGAACGTCGTGACCGGCTTCGCCCTGCCCTCGTCCCCGGCCGCCTTTGCCAAGGCGACGTGGGCCGACATCGCTCCCCACTACGAGGAGCTGGCGGAGCGTGCGTTCGCGCCGGGTACCATGGAGAGCTGGCTGCGGGACTGGTCCACCCTCGAGGAGCTGCTGACCGAGGCGGCCGCGCTGGCGATGATCGCCTATACAATCGATACGGGGAACGCCGAGAAGGAGGCCGATCACCTCAGGTTCTCCACCGAGGTCCTGCCGCTCGCGGAGGAGAAGAGCGTCGGGCTCGCCAAGCGGCTGGTTGCCTCCGGCTATTCCCGCCCCGATCTCTCCACCACCATCCAGCGCTTCCGCACGGCGATCGACATCTTCCGCGAGGCGAACGTCCCATTGTTCGCGGAGGTGGAGCAGCACTGCGCCACGTATCAGCGGATCACCGGCTCGATGACGGCCGAGTGGGACGGACGGCAGCTCCCGCTGCCGCAGCTGCTGCCGTTCCTCAAGAGCTCCGACCGCGCGATTCGCGAGCGGGCCTGGCGGGCGAGCACGACCCCCTACCTGATCCAGCGGGACGCGATGGCCTCGCTGTTCGACACGATGTTCGAGCTTCGCCAGCGCGCCGCGCGAAACGCCGGGTTCGCGAATTTCCGGGACTACGTCTTTCCCGCCAAGTTCCGTTTCGACTACACCCCCGCCGATTGCGAGCGGTTTCACGACGCGGTCGAGCGCACCGTCGTGCCGGCGGTCGAGCGCCTGCTGGGGCACCGGCGACAGCGGCTCGGCCTCGACGTGCTCCGGCCCTGGGACCTGCAGGTAGATCCGTATCGCGACGAGCCACTCCGCCCGTTCGGCACGGCGGACGAGCTGGTGGCCAAGGCCCGTGGTGTCTTCGCCCGTGTGTCCCCCGACCTGGGCGCCGAGTTCCAGACGATGATCGACAACCGCCTCCTGGACCTGGAAAGCCGGAAGGGCAAGGCGCCGGGGGGCTATTGCGAGACGCTCCAGTACCAGGGGCGGCCGTTCATCTTCATGAACGCGGTCGGACTGGTGGACGATGTCAACACATTGCTCCACGAAGCCGGTCATGCGTTCCACGCGTTCGCGGCCCACCCGCAGCCGTTCATCTGGCAGCGCCATGCGGGGTCGGAGGCCGCCGAGCTCGCGTCCATGTCCATGGAGCTGCTCGCGGCGCCGCACCTGGTGGATCCGACGGGCTTTTTCTCCCCCGAGGAGGCCCGCTCCGCGGCGATCGAGCATCTCGAGGACATCCTGGTGGCGCTCGCGCACATTGCGTCGGTGGACGCCTTCCAGCACTGGATCTACACCAGCACCGACGGCGCGGATGGCGCGGCGCGCGACCGTGCCTGGCTGCGCATCCGGGCGCGTTTCGAGCGCGGGGTCGACTGGGATGGTCTGGCCAACGAGCGTATCGCCCGTTGGTACCGGCAGCTCCACGTGTTTCTCTATCCCTTCTACTACATCGAATACGGGATCGCGCAGCTGGGCGCGCTCCAGGTCTGGCGCAACAGCCTCCGCGACGCCGGGACGGCGGTGTCCCGATACCGCAGCGCGCTGGCGCTCGGAGCTACGCGCACGCTGCCCGACATCTACCGAACCGCCGGCGCGGCGTTGTCCTTCGACGCGTCGCTGATGGCGGACCTGGTCGCCCTGGTCGAAGAGCGGATCGAAGCACTCCGGCGCGAAATGCCGTCGCGGAACGGGCGGTAGCATCGGAGGTTGCTTCCCGACGGTCCCACGGCGAGATTCAGCCCCACCTTGAGGGGGAGAAGCGGATGGCCAAGGAAGAGGGAATTGAAATGGAGGGCGTCGTGACCGAGGTCCTGCCGGACCGGAACTACCGGGTCCTGCTGGAGAACGGGCACGAGGTCCTGGCCTATGCGGCAGGGAAGATGAGCAAGTTCAAGATCCGCGTGCTCGAGGGCGACCGGGTGAGCGTCGTGCTCTCACCCTACGACCTGACGCGTGGCCGAGTCATCTACCGGCACAAGTAGACTCGCCCCTCGACCTCAATGTCACGGCGGGCCGCTCGCGAGAGCGGCCCGCCGTTTTGCCGGGATCGACCCTGCCTACTTCGCCTTGGTGACGTTCTCGGCTGCGGGGCCCTTCGCACCCTGCACGATGTCGAACTCGACCCGCTCGCCCTCCGCGAGGCTGCGGAACCCGTCCATCTTGATGGCTGTGTGATGGACGAAACAGTCCTTGTCCCCGTTCTCCGGAGTGATGAATCCGAAGCCCTTCGCGTCGTTAAACCACTTGACCGTGCCGATGGTGCGAGACATTGCGACTACTCCGCGTTGTGTTGGCTGCCTCGGCGATCGGGAAAGTCCGACCAGCCGAGCTTCTGTGAGCGCAGGCCTGTCCTGCGACACAAAAAGACGAAAAGACCCGAGGGCGAGCGCCCGGGCCTTTCGAATTCCGATCTACGCGATTGTTGGGGGCAAAGAAACACCGAGGCCGAAAATTCGCGTCTAAATATGTATCGAACAGGTGTTTCGTCAAGTGCCATCATATCTTGAGCCACTTCGCCGCTACCCGGGCGAGGTCGGCCCCCTGGCGCTTGGGGGCCCCCCCGGCGGCCCGATTGAGCGCCTGGAGGAACTCTGCCGCCGATGGGTACCGGGCATCCACCTCGGCCAGCAGGGCCCGGTCCAGGACCTCCCAGAGCTCGGCGGGGACGTCCTCCCGGACGCCGTCGGTCACCGGGAACTGGTTGGTGGTTTGCCGTGCCAGCACCTGTTCCGGGGTCACGCCGGGGAACGGGGCGGTACCGAGAAGGGCGTAGTAGGCCACTGCCGCGAGGCTGTACAGGTCGGAGCGCTGGTCCACCCGCTCGCCGAGGAGCTGCTCCGGACTCGCGAACTGGGGCGTCCCGCTCTGGCTGGTGGCGCCGCCGTACTTGCCCGCGCCGCGAAGCGCCAGCGCCAGTCCGAAATCGGTGATCCGGAGGCTGCCGTCGGGCTCGAGCAGCATGTTCTCGGGCTTGATGTCGCGGTGGACCAAACCGAAGCTGTGGGCGTGGGCCAGCGCCGAGAGCGCTTCCCGGAGCAGGCGCAGCACCTTGTCGAGCGGAAGCGGCCCCTCCCGCTCGACCAGCTGAGCGAGGCTCGGGCCCTCGATCAGCTCCATGGTGTACCAGATCAGCCCTGAACGCCCCGCGATGTCGTAGATGTTCACGATGTTCGGGTGGCTCAGCCGGGCCGCGAGCTGGGCCTCCCGCCGGAATCGCTCGACCACGGCCGGCTCCTGAGTCAGGAGCGGATGGAGCACCTTGAGCGCCACCTCGCGCTCGAGATGGAGGTCACGCACGCGGTACACCCGTCCGAACCCGCCTTGCCCCAACTGGCCCAGCAGCTCATAGTCGTCGCCCAGGGCCCGCCGCAACCGCTTTTCCCACCGAACCCGGTCTTCGCCGTCCAGCAGCGCCGGCACGCCCGCGATCGGCGTCACCACGGGCGTCTCGAAGGTTCCGGCCTCGGAGGCGAAGTCCTCCAGCATCTCCGCTGCGGTGAGGTAGCGGTCTTCCGCAGCGGGACGCAGCGCGCGCAGGATCACCCGTTCGAGCGCGCGGGGGCAGTTGGGCCGGACCTCGGTGGGGTGCCGCAGGCCCGTCGTGTCGAGCGACGGCTCCTGGGCGGTAATGGCGTAGTAGAGAATCGCGCCGGCGGTGTACACATCGCTGGCCGGGTCTCCCGCCGCGCCCTCTCGAACCTCGGGTGCCATGAAGGCCTGCTGGGTCGGCGCTGCACCCGCCGGTATCACGGGAAGAGTCCAGCTGCTGAAGCGCACATCCGTGATCGTCGCCCGGCCCGCGGGACTCAGGATCAGCGATGCCGGGACCACTCGCCGCAGGACGATGCCGCGGGCGTGGGCGTGTTCCATGGCGCTCAAGAGATCGCGCGCCAGCGTGTGCACCGTGGGGATTGGCCGCGCGCCCCGCTGCACGGCCTCCTGGAGACCTTCGCCGTCGACCCAATTGCCCACGCGGTAGGCGAGCGTCCCGCGGGTGCCGACGTCATAGACGTGGCGGATCGCCGGATGGTCGAGCTGGCCCAGGGCTTCGGCCTCGCGCAGGAACCACGCGCGCGTCGGATCGTCGGAATAGAAGTTGACCCGGAGGCTCACGCGCCGCTTGAGCACGCGGTCCACCGCGAGGAACAGGACCCGCTCCCGGCTGGCCGCCACCAGGCGCTCGACCTGATAGCGTGCTCCGACCGCCGCTTCCGTTGCCTGGAACGCGGCGGCGGGGTCGGGCGCGGTCATCGCTGGAGGCCGCGCCGGCGCTCGATCCGGCCCTTTCCGCCGCAGTCGACGGAGCTGCACCAGAAACGGCTCTGGGTGGGCGACGCGTCGAGGAACAGCAGGGAGCAGGGATCACCGGCGCATTGGCGAACGGTGCGCGTGTGATCGGCGAGGGTGACGGCGGCCGACCGCGCGACGGCGTCGAGCGCCGGCGGTGGCCGGTCGGGGGCGAACGGCAGCCCCCACGCACCCGCGGTCCGCACCAGCTGCTCGTGCCCCGGCTGCCCGGAGAGCCGTGCGTTGATGGCCGCGATCGCGGACGAGGGAGGCTGGCGTCCGGCGCTCAGCGCCTCCGCCAGGTGGGTCAGCTCCCGGCGGAAGGCGAGGATGACGGGGAAGGGGACGGCCTCCACGTCCGACACCAGCTTCTCGGCCTTGGTCCAGCGATGATAGGCGGCGGGGTCGGGAAGGAGGTCGGGCGGCGACGCGCTACGCCCGCGGGACGTATTGACGAAGTCGAGCCAGAGGGCGTCGCCCAGCAGCGTGAACTCGGGATCGGCCATGGTAGGCGGGACGCTACCCGTCCCCCACCTCGACGTCGGAGATCTCGACCGAGTTCCGGCCGCCCCGCTTGGCGCGGTACAGCGCGGTATCGGCCGCCGCCAGCACCCCGCTCACGGTGGTTCCGTGCCGCGGTGACTCCGCGATGCCGATGCTGAGCGTGCAGTGCCCGAACTCCGGATGGGTCCGGGCCAGCGCGTCCAGGCTGGACTGCACGCGCGAGACGAACACCTGCGCTTCGGTCGGCTTGGTCATCGGCAGGATCACCAGGAACTCGTCGCCACCCAGGCGTCCCACCACATCGAGCGCGCGGGCCTGCTGGCGGAGCACGTTGGAGACCAGCACCAGCAGACGGTCGCCCGCGGCGTGGCCCATCGTGTCGTTCACGACCTTGAACCGGTCGAGGTCCAGCAGCAGCACGCTGGTGTGGAGCTGATGCCGGAGGCTCCGGGAGATTTCGGCCGCCAGCCGCTCTTCCAGCGCCCGCCGGTTGTAGAGCCCGGTCAGCTCGTCGGTCGTCGCCGCGCTGTGAAGCTGCTCGACCAGCTCCGAGTTCTTGAGCGCGATTGCCGCCGCGAACGACAGCGTCCCTCCCAGCTCCAGCTCGGCCCGGGCGTACCCCTTGTTGCTGATGCGGGCGCCGAGGACGAGGACGGCCATCCGTTCCGACCCTGCATCGAGCGGGATCACCAGCTCGGCGCCTTGGCCGACGAGCGCAGCCACCGCGACGTCGTCCGAGCCCACCGACGCGCTCCCGGGTGGCAACGCCTGGTCGAGGGCCGCGCGGTCGATCGGGGCGGGTTGGGGCCGATCGCCGAGCGAGCGGGCCACCTTCGGCATGTAGGAGGTGCCGTCCGGGCGATAGAGGCAGGCCCACCAAGCGAAAAACACCTCGGCCATGAAATCGAGGATGAGCTGCTCGGTCTCCTCGATCGAGTGGACCGACGACAGGAGGCGGGCTACCTGGCGCAGCGCCCTGAGCTGGAAGACCGCGTCGTCGAGGGCGGCCTGGCGATCGAGGAGAATGGCCCGAAGCTCGAACACCACGCTGAGCCCGAGGACGAGCGGCATCGCGACGGCCCGCATGTCCGCGGCAACCGACGGGTCGGCAAAGACGACCGCTTCCGTCTCCCCGCTCTTGAGCCGGGCGACCTCGATGGCGTGCTCGAAGCCCTCGGTCGGGCCGACCCGCGGCATCGAGCCCTCGGGCGCGGCGAGCGTGAACCAGATGCGTTCGCTCTGGAAACGCTGCACGAGCGCCACTCGGCACCGCTCCAGCAGCTCCCCGTCCGTCCGGGAGAGGCGGCACGCGGCGGCGAAGGCGCTGGGGAGGGAGGCGAGCGCGGAGGGGGTCGGTGTTAAACCCATTGGCCCCAAAGATAGTTAGCGCCCCGGCCGGAGGCGAGTCACCCGGCCGGGGCGGTGATTTCAGCGGCGCGTGATCCGTCCGCCCGGGGGCGGAACGATCGATCCGTGCAGTGAGTCCGCGACATACGCCGAGACCAGATCGACGGTCCGCGGCGCCGAGCCCACACCCGATTGGCAGGCGGCACCTGCCTCGGGCACGTCGTATCCGTCGCCCCGCTTGCAGGCCAGATAGGTTGGCAGCGCGACCCGCAACGGGGTGCTCGCGCCGATCACCTCGCCATCCGGCCGGATCATGTCGCCCACAATGCGGCTCATCGAGGGGCGAGAGGGATCGTAGGCGAACGAGAGCCCCGAGATCTGCAGGAAGCCGCCCTTGCCGATCACCCCATCGGACAGGCTCCGCTCCAGCAGCTCCCGTACGCGGGCTCCTGTGAGGGTCACCACCACGATGCGCGTCTCGTCGCCGAAGAGGAACAACGACTCGAGCGCGTAGTTGGTGAACGGTCCCGGATAGAGGATATCGTCGATCCGGATGGCCCCCGAGTTGAGCAACGCAGCATCCGAGTTCGTGCCGGCTCGGATCGCGTCCGTGACAAGGTCGCCCAGCGGAGACTCGTCCCGCCGCTGCTCGATGTCCCGCGCGTCGAGCGGCGCCAGGAGCGTCCCGAGGACTCGCTGCGGTCCGAGCCGTCCTCGCAGGCTGTCCGCCCACCCGGCCACGATCCGCGCCACCGTAGTGTCGAGCGAGATGGCGGGGGACACCGCGAGCAGGGCCACGGCCTCCCGCCACTGTCCCTTGCTCCCCCACACCGTCGCGAACTGGGCCGTGCGCGAGTTCGCATCCGCCTTGAGGATGTACCGGTTGGAGATGAGCACGGTCATGTGCTCGTGCTCGTGCCCGCCGAGAACCATGTCCAGCCGGCCCTCGCGATTGAGCAGCGCGCGATCGGCTTCCACCGTCTGGTGCGTCAGGGCGACCACGAAATCCGCCCCCTGCTGGATCAGTGTGTCGATGACGAAGCGAGCCGCGCTGTCGGGATCGGTGCACTTCACGTAGGCCGAGTAATCACCCTGCAGCGTGAGCCCGAAGATCCCCACCTTGCGGTGCGCCAGCCGGACCGTGTCCCAGGCGAGCACGCCGGGGAAGCCATCGCCATTGGCCTCCCGGCAGTTCGCCGACAGCCATTTGAAGTTCGAGATGTGGATCCGGTCGACCAGCGTGTCGCGGGGTAGCTCGAACTCGTGGTTGCCGAACGTGGCGTAGTCCAGCTTGGCCGCGTTGAGCGCTTCCACCATCTGCCGACCCTGGTAGTACTTGCTCAGCAGGCTGGGCGACAGGAAGTCTCCCGCGAGCACGAACAGGGTCGGACCCTCCGCCTGCACCCGGGCACGCATCGTGGCTACCCGGGCCAGCCCGCCCGATCCGTCGGCCAGCGTGTCCGCCACGTAGACGTCGTTGATCGACAGGAACCGCATCGGATTGGTCGGGGCCGGGGCCGGTGGGAGTCCGAGGCAGCCGGCGAGCGCGCCCAGGGCGAGCCCCGGCGCCAGGCGGCGAAGCAGGCTCACAGCTCTTCTTCTCGCTGCTGGAGGCTGCGGACGAGGTCCGCGCCGAGGGCGCGCATTTCTTCGAGCATCGCGCGTTGCGGCCAGTCCGGCCGTGAGGCGAGTACTTCCGTCATGGAGCGGTACCACCAGATCGTCTCCTCCGAGCTCGCTTGCGAGACGGCCCGCAGATACTCCGCGCCGAGGCGTCGGAGCGCCGCGATCGTCGAGCCGCAGCGGTGAATCTCGTCGGCGGTGATGATGTCGAGCGCGCGCGGCTCCGCCACCGCCAGATGCGCCAGGAAATCGTGCTTGCAGGCCCGCCAGGGCCGTTCCTCGCCCCGCGAGGTGAACTTCGGCTCGCTCGCGTCCCGCGCGATCGCAAGGACGACGGGGCCGAACTTGTCGGCCACCTTCTGCTCGAGCATGTCCCGCCGGTCCAGCGCCGCATCCTCGAGCACGTGGTGCAGGATCGCCGCGACCAGCGTCGGCTGATCGCACGCGTATCGCGCCAGGATCAGCGCCACGTTGGCCGGATGCCCGAGGCTGCCGGGCGACGCCGATCCCGGACCTCGGTGATGCTTGGCGGCAAACGCGAACGCGTGGTTGATGCGATCGGAATAGGCGTGCATGTGCCGGATGGTATGAAGCCGGAGGAAGGCCGGCCTACGGAATGCCGAGAAGCTTATGCGTCTGCAGGCTGAGCCGCCAGCGCGGATGCGCGAGGCAATAGCGCAGCGCCGCCTCCGTGTTCGCATCACGCGCCGGACCGTCCATCGGCTGGAGAAAAAAATGCTCAAACGCGAGCGCCTCGAACCGTTCCGGCTCGGCACCCGCCTGGGGATAGACGAGCTTGAGTTCGTTCCCCTGCACAAGCACCAGCTCCGCCCCCGCCTTGGGGCTCACGCACGTCCAGTCCAGCCCGGGGGGCGGCTGGCGGGTGCCATTGGTCTCGACGGCGATCGCGAAGTCCTCCGCGTGCAGCGCCCGGACAAGGGCGGCGTCCAGTTGCAGCAACGGCTCGCCGCCGGTGCACACGACGAACCGCCGGGAATCGGTGCCCGGCGGCCACGCCGCCGCCACCGCGGCGGCAAGCGCCGCGGCGGTGGCGAACCGGCCGCCGCCCGGTCCATCGGTGTCCACGAAGTCCGTATCACAGAACGTGCACACCGCCGTGGCCCGGTCCGCTTCCCGGCCGCTCCACAGGTTGCACCCCGCAAAGCGACAAAAGACTGCCGGCCGCCCGGTCTGGGCGCCCTCACCCTGGAGGGTGTAGAAGATCTCTTTGACTGAGTAGGCCATTAGAAAAGACGTGAACAGTAAACAGTGAACGGTGAACGGGCGCCTCCGCCCGCAACCTGACCCCCCGGTTCACTGTTTACCGTTTACCCGCTGTCTTCACCCTCCTGTAGGTTCCGGGGTCTTCCAGCCCTGCTTCCCGAAACCCCTTGAGTCGCAGCTGGCACGCATCGCAGTGCCCGCAGGCCTCGCCGCTGTCCGACGGGTCATAGCAGCTCAGCGTGAGCCCGTAGTCGAGACCGAGCGCGGTGCCCCGCTGGACGATCTCGCGCTTGGACAGAAGGATGAGCGGGGTATGGATGGTGAACCGTTGCTTGAGCTCCGTGCCCGCGCGAGTCGCCAGGTTGGCCAGATGCTGGAAGGCCGCGACGAACTCCGGTCGGCAGTCCGGGTAACCGCTATAGTCGAGCGCATTGACGCCGATCACGATGTCGGTGACGCCCAGGGTCTCCGCCCAGGCGAGCGCGAACGCCAGAAAGATCGTGTTGCGGGCCGGCACGTAGGTCACCGGAACGCCGCTGCCGATCGCCTCGGCGGACCGGTCTTTCGGGACGGCGATCTCGTCCGTCAGGGCCGAGCCGCCGAACGCGCGCAGATCGATGTCCACCACCGCGTGGCGGGCGACGCCGAGCGCGGCCGCCACCCGCCGCGCGGCCTCCAGCTCGATGGCGTGCCGCTGGCCGTAGCGGAAGCTGAGCGCGTTCAGCTCAAAGCCGCGCGCCTTCGTCATTGCCGCCGCCGTGGCGGAGTCCATCCCGCCGCTCAGCAGAACGACGGCCCGGCCGTGAGTGGCCATGGCCGAATCATAGACGGGCGCTACCCGGCGGCGAAGCGGCCCAGCTCGAAGCGGAGGGCGTCTTCCAGCCTCGGGTGCCGGAAGGCGTAACCCGAGGCGAGCAGTCTGGAAGGAACGACGCGCGCACTGGGGAGAACGGTTTCATCGGCCATCGCGCCGAAGACGACGCGGAGGGCCACGGCGGGCACGGGCAGCAGGGCCGGCCGGCCGAGCACGCGTCCCAGCGTTCGCGTGAACTCGGCGTTCGTCACCGGCGTCGGGGCGACCGCGTTGAAGTGGCCGTCCAGGCTGCCGGTGAAGAGCGCGTGATGCACGGCGCCGACCGCGTCTTCCACCGAGAGCCAGCTCATCCACTGCCGGCCGCCCCCCACCGGCCCGCCAAGTCCCGCCCGAAACACGGGCAGCATCTTCGCCAGCGCGCCGCCGGCCGGGCTCAGCACGGCTCCAAACCGCGGCAACGCCACGCGGATTCCGGCTCGCCGGGCCGGGTCGGCCGCCGCTTCCCACTCGCGGCAGAGATCGCCCAGAAATCGGCCGGGGGGTCCGGGGGAACTGTCGTCATCGAGCAGCTCATCCCCGCGGTTGCCGTAAATCCCGATCGCGGCGGCGGAGACGAGCACGCGCGGCGCACGCCGCAGACGGCTGATCGCGTCGGCCAGTGACGTCGTGCCCCGGAGCCGGCTGTCCCGAATGCGGTCTCTGCGTGCTGCCGTCCAGCGTCCCGCGGCAATGTTCTCGCCGGCGAGATGGATCACCGCGTCGGTGCCCTCCAACCCGGCCGGATCGATGGGTGTGCCGGGACTCCACGCGATCTCGCCCGCCTGCGCCGGACGACGCACGAGGGGCAGCACCGTGTGACCGCCGGCTGAGAGGAACGCCGCCAGCGCGCGCCCCACGAGTCCGCCGGCGCCGGTGATCGCGATCCGGAGCGTTCCCCGGCCGGCAAAGCGCGCGTGCGCCGCGAGGTCCTGCGCCAGGATCGCATGCCGATAGGCGAGCAGCCGCTCGATCCGTCGCCGTTCGCGCGCGCTCCCGATGCGCGCACCGAGCGCTCCGGCCGCCTGCGGGTATTCCACCCGATCCGTCACCACGCAACCCGCGCTGACATCGGGCGTGATGCTGTGCCTGTGGCCCCAGCGCGCGACGGCGCCCCCCGCGAGGCCGTCGACTCGATCCCACGGCGGCGTCAGGCGCTCGTGGGCCCCCGGTCGCGCGTACCAGCCCGACACGGCCTCCGCCGGGAACGGAAGCCGGGTCGAACGCTCCACGATCGCCATGGGCGATCGCCGCGATTGTCGAGTCATTCTAGATTCGGTGCGTGATCGGCCGTCTGCTTGCCGTGGCGCTCGTCGCCGCTTCGCTCGCCCCTCGTCTCGACGAGCCGGTGTGTACCGTCTCGCGCATCGTCGACGGCGACACGTTCTACTGCGGCCCCGGCTTGAAGGTTCGCCTGCTCGGGATCGATGCGCCGGAGCGAGGACAGGGCGGGATCGGTCGTGAGTCGGACTCGGCCTTGCGGATGCTGATGCCGCCGGGCACGCTGGTGCGCCTCGAGGGAGACGTCGTCCCGGCGGATCGTTGGGGCCGGCGCCTCGCGTACGTGTGGGCCGGCGACGTGCTCGTCAACGAAGCGATGGTGCGGGGCGGCTGGGCGATGCTCTTCACCTGGCCGCCAAACGTGAAGTATGCGAAGCGGCTCGAGCGGGCGCAGAAATCCGCGCGCCAGGCTCGAGCCGGCCTGTGGCGGGAGAACGGGTTCGCCTGCGCCCCCGCTGAATGGCGACATCGCCGGTGCTGAGCGGTCAGCTGACTTTCACCGCCTGCGCCATCCCGTGTGCGAGGTGCCCCTTGCCGTCGCCCGCGTCGGGCACGAAGCAGATCAGGCCGTAGTTCCCCGGCTCGAGCGTCACGGTGAAATCGGCGCTCGCCCCAGGATCCATGGGCGAGGCGCCGCCGAGCAGGCTGCCCGGCGGCGGGCCTTTCGCGCCGCCGGCATCCCACGCGACGACGTCCGCGGTGGACTTCCCCGGCGCGAACTTGAACAGGGCCACCTCATGTTGCTGATGCCCCTCGTTGATCATCCGGATCGTGTGGGTGCCGGCCGTGAGCGGGGTGGATAGGGTGTAGGCGTACTCTGTCATCCGGACGACGACATCCGGCTCCGGAGCGGCGTTACCGGCAGCGGGCGAGTCGGTCGCCTCGAAGCTCGTGACCATCCCCTTCGCGAAGTGCGGCACCCCGTCCTCGCTCGGGACGAAGCACATGACGACGTAGTTCCCCGGCTTCAGCACCACTGTCGCGTTCGACTCGGCACCGGGGTTCGGCGGGTTGGGGCCGCTCTCGAAATGAATCCAGGCCGGCGGCGGCCCGGGGTTCTTGAAGGCGTCGCCGACATCCTTGATCGTCTTGCCCGCGTCCAGACGGGCCAGGACGGCGTGGTGAATCTCCTTGCCGGCCGATTTCAGCACGAACTTGGTCGGGCCGGCAGGGACCTGGGCCGGCATCCGAAACGCGTATTCCGTGGCGGTGATCGTCACGACGTTCGGCTCGGTCGCGGCCTTCGCGGCCGTTTGCCCTGCTTCCTTGGGGGCGCAGGCGAGAACGAGCGCGGCGAGCAGGGCGGCGGTCGAGTGGATCGTGTGCGTCATGGCGGTGCTGGCTCCTCGAAGGTAGATCGCGCACATAGAGCCGGGTCCCGTCCGGGATTCACCGAACGCCGGCTCGTCGAATCAGCAGCAGCTCGGCGATGTTCTCCAGCGTCAGAAGCCCCACGAGGGCCCCAGCGGCATCCACGACGGGCAGCGCCGGCAGACCACTGGCCCGGAGCCGCTCGAGGGCCTCCTGGAACGGCGCGTTCGGAGAGACCGTGGGGGCCGGGGTGGTCATCGTCTCGGCTACGGTGGCTTGAGCGCCGCGCTCCCGCAACCCCCGGATCAGGTTCTCCCGGGTAAGCAGCCCTTCCGTTCTCCCCAGGTTGTCCACCACGGGGAATTCCTTCTGCTCACCCGAAAGCAGAAGGTCCACGGCGTCCGAGAGCGTGGCGTGTATGGGGATCGACCGAAACTGCGTCACCATGACCTGCGCCACCTGAAGTCCCTCGCCGGCCACCCGGGTCTCCACGGCTGCGGCCTCCGCGCCGGCGCCCACGAATACGAAGAACGCGATCAGCACGAGAATCGGCGTCCCGTAGGGCGTAAGCCCCAGGAGTCCCATCCCCACCGCCAGCGTCCGGCCCACGGCCGCGGCGGCGCGCGTGGCCCGCACCAGGCCGAGGCGGGTCGCCAGGAGCGCCCGCAGCACTCGACCGCCATCCATGGGGAACGCCGGGATGAGATTGAAGAGCAGCAGCGACACGTTGACCCACATGAGCTGCATCGCGAAGGAGCCGGTGGCTCGATCCGGCGGCCACAGCGGCTCCGATGGCGCGGCGAGACGAAGGATGCCGAACAGCACGAGCGCGATGAGTACCGTGACCGCCGGACCGCCGAGCGCGATCAGCAGCTCCTGCCGGGGCTCGTCCGGAATTCGCTCGAGCCGAGCCACTCCCCCAATGGGCAGGAGCATGACGTCGGGGGTGCGCACTCCGAACCGGCGGGCCACGAGG
>DATBQV010000037.1:0-2308 GCA_036560625.1 Gemmatimonadales bacterium | reverse complement strand
GGTCGAGGCGTTCCCCAGCCTCGAAGCGCAGCGGATCGACCGGCTGCACGCGGTTGCTCGAGCGGCCCTTGCGGGACGGCTCGACCCGGCACGGCTGCTTGCGATGGCGCCGGAGGAGGCGATGGCCGACCTGCAGCAGCTCCCCGGAATCGGCCCCATGTACGCGGGTTTGATCCTGCTGCGATCGACCGGAGCGACCGACATCCTGACCCTCGGGGAGCCGCGGATGGCGTCGTACGTCCGCCATTTCTACGGGCTCGACCACATGGCGGCTCCCGGCGAGATCTCAGGCCTCGCGGAGGCCTGGCGCCCCTTCCGAACCTGGGCCGGGGTGCTCATCCGCGTCGCCGGCGACCGTGAAGAGGTCGATTGGGGGCCTCAGCCCGGCGGCGGCAGGTAGCGGCCTTTTACGATTCGTCCGCCGGTGATGTCGAAGGCCCAGGTGCCGGCCTTCGCCCACTGCATGCCTCCGGCCATCGGAACGTGGGCGTCGGCCAGGCTCGTGACGATCGACGCCATGATGTCCCCGTGGGTGCACAGCACCGACCCGGCGACGGACGCGAGCTCGGCCATGGCCCACGCCGGATCCGCACCCTCAGCGAGGCGATCATCCTCCTCGACGTGAAGTCCCAGAGCCGCCGCCAGGGGCGCGACGGTCTCGACGCAGCGAACGTACGGGCTTGATATGACCGCGCGCGTGCTCGGTCCAAGAAGGCTCGCGAGGGCGACGGCCTGGATCTTTCCCGCCGCGGTCAGCGGGCGGTCGCGATCGGGCGCGGTCCAGCGCTCGCGGGAACCCGCCTTGGCGTGGCGCACCAGGTAGCTGGTGCCCTCAGCGCCAGGCACCGGCCCACGCTTGCTCGACGCGCTTCCAGGCGGCGGGCCACCCGGTTCGAGCCCGTTCGGCCGCATCCCGCTGGAGCGCGACCAGCTCGCCGGCGGCGAACAGCGCGGTCTCGTGGATCCGGGGTGCCGCGGACCGCTCGCGCAGCCAGCCCTCGGCCACCACCGCGTCATGCAGCTCACCGAGCACTTCCTGGAGGGCCGCCACCTCCCGAGCGAATTTCGTCGCATTCTTGCCGGTGGCGGCGGCAGCGGCCTCAGCGGCGTAGCGGCAGCGCTTCGCTCGAATGCGCAGGTCGTGGAGCTGCTCGTCCGGCACGTCGCCACGAGCCGCGACCGCCCCCGACTTGAGTGACCGCCAGGGCTTGCGCACCAAGCCGGGGAGCACGTCTCTCGCCGGCGACGCAGCCAGCTCGGTCAGTGCGGGGCCGCGAGCCGCAGCGACCAGATGATCGATCACCTCGATGTAACGCTCGGTGTCCATGGCGACGAGGAGGTGGCGGCGGGCAGCGCGTACCTGCGCGACCAGCGGGGCGACGACCGCGAGGGCCGAGCGGCGATCGGCCGACGGCAGGGTCGTGGCCGCCGACCGGAGGCGATCCCGGAGGACCTCCGCATCACGTACCCTTCCGAGCTCGCCGCCGAGCCAGCGGAGGTCGTCGCGCAGCGCTTCGGCCCAGGCCTCGTCGAGGAGAGGACGGAACGTGCGCAGATCGCTGCGCAGGCGGCGGGTGGCGACGCGCGCCTGGTGCACATCCTCGGCGTCGTGGCCGAGCCGGACGCCGGGATCGTGGCGAAGGAGACGGATGACCGAGAGGCTCAGCGCACGGAGCACGACGTCCCCGGCGGTCGCGGCACTCCCGAGCGTCACAGAGCTGATCTCCGGCGGAGGCGTGCCCACCAGCCCGAGAGCCCTCGCCACCAGGGCTCGGGGGAGCGCGGGCTGAGCTCCCGCCGCCAGGTATCGGGTTGCGATCAGATCGAGCAGCGGACCGCTGTCGCTGAAGAGGCCGATCTCGCGAAACCGCTGGGTGATGCGCGGACCCGAATACACCGAGACCGTGTCATCCACGAGACGGGCGAGGGCCGCTCCGCGCTCGTCGAGCAGCACGCTCGCGCCGGTCATGGTGACCAGGCGTGCGACGAGCTCGATCGGCGCGCTGCGCGCGTAGGCCCGGACCAGGTGCAACGCCCCTGCCGGCGGGCGCTCTGGTCCACCGTCGAACCGCAGCTCGGCACCGTCCGGCGCAGCCATGCCCTCGGTCGTCGCAGGCAGCCGCAGCACCCAGCCGGGGCCCGCGGAGTACTCAAGGGCAACGCCCCATCGGGCCAGGCGGAGATCGGCCGTATCCCAGTGGGTGGTGCGCAGCCGGCGGACCGGCTCAGCGATGACAGCCGCTGACGCCTCGATGTCGTCGAGCGGTGCCGGCGAGAAGGTGATCGGCACCTCGAGACGTCGCCCGCG
>DATBQV010000036.1:0-6801 GCA_036560625.1 Gemmatimonadales bacterium | reverse complement strand
CCTCATCGGTGCCAAGGAGCCGGACCGAGAGCCGTGCCTCGAGGTCCTTCCGCTGGTCGCCGAGGCCGCCCTTGTAGCCTTCACCGTTGTATACGCCCGCCTGCAGGTTGACCTTGTCGAAGCCCCAGTTCCCATCGACGGCCAGGCCGAAGTCCGACGACGTGATGTATCCGGCTCGGTCCATCGCCATCGTGCCCTGCATCCGGTAGTCCCAGAGCGCTTCCTCCCAGTCCAGCCACGGGGTCTGTGTCTCCCCGAGGTTGAGAGTGAGTGGGCTCCCTTCGGGGGTCCAGCTGGCGAATGCGTACTTGAGGCGGAAGGCCAGGGAACCGTCGGCGTTGCGGTAGATGTCCGGCGTGATGCGGGCCCCGACGCCGGAGCTGAACTTGCCAATCACGTTGATGTACGCGCGGGTGACATCGAAGTTGTTCAGGTTGCTGTTGGTCACCGAATCCTTATGGAGCTGGTACAGGTACTGCGCGTAACCGACGCCGCCGACCGTGACGGTCGGGGCCTGCGCACTCGCGAGCGAGACGACCGACGCGACGATCATCGTGCCGAAAGCGGCAGACCGACAAGCTGCCAGACGCATGGCCTGTCCTGTTCTCTGTGGGTTGCGGCGCTGCCCGCGCCACGGGGCGTTTCAAACAGCCCCTAAGAGGCCCGCAGGCCGTCACGCGTCCGCTATCGGGTCGTAACATCGTCGTAACGAGGGGGGTAAACGGGCTGTGCCGACCGTTCGGTGGGGCTACGCCAGGGTGCCATCCGGCTTGGTGTTCGGGAACCAGCAGAGAATCGTCGTGCCGCGGCCGCGCTCGCTTTCTGCGGTGGCGTGGCCATCGTGGGCCTCCACCAGATGTTTCACGATGGCGAGGCCGAGCCCGGTGCCGCCTTCCTCCCGTGAGCGGGACGCGTCGGCCCGGTAGAAGCGCTCGAAGATCCGGGGCAGGTGCTCGGTCGCAATCCCCCGGCCCGTGTCGCTCACCGCGAGGGTCACACCGTCCTGCTCCGCGCGGGTCCAGCAGGTGATCCGGCCGGCGGCCGGGGTGTACCGGAGCGAGTTGTCGAGGAGATTCGTGAGGATCTGACGGACGGCGTCCGGATCGGCGTCGACGCTGGGCGCGTCGGGCGCGATGTCCAGGGCCAGCTCCACGCCGTGCGCCGCCCGGTCGCCCAGGGCGGCCCACGCCTCCCGAGCCGTCGCACCGACGTCGACCGGCTCCACCGCCGGCACCCAGCGCCCGGACTCGATGCGCGAGAGGTCGAGCAGGTCATCCACCAGGTGCTGCATCCGCCGGGAATTGTTCAGGATCGTCGTGAGGAACCGGCGCTCGAGCGCGAGGTCCGGGCGGTCGGCCAGTATCGTCTCCGCGTAACCCGAGATCGACGTGAGCGGGGTCTTGAGCTCGTGCGAGACGTTGGCCACGAAGTCCCGCCGGACGGCCTCGAGTCGCCGGATCTCGGTCACATCGTGCAGGACCAGCAGGGCGCCGCCGGCTGGGAGCGGCCGGGCGTTCACGATCAGCATGCTCCCGTCCAGCTCGATCTCCCGATTCTGTACCGCGGTCCCCGCGAGGGAGTGGTCCACGATCTCCCGCACCGCCTTGGCCCGGAACAGCTCCGGCAGGTCGGGAAGGGTCTCGTGCTCCCCGTATCCCAGGAGCCGCCGGGCCGCCCCATTCGCCGTCGTGATGCGGCCCCGACCGTCCGCCGCGATCACGCCCTCCGTCATCGCTTCCACCAGCGCCGCGGATTCGGCCCGCTCGCGCCGGAGGTCCTCGAACCGGTCGGCGAGCTGCCGGTGCATTTGCCGGAGCGCCTGCACGAGCGCGTCGATGTCGGGGATTCCCGACCGCGGGAAACGCGGTAGCGCGCCGGCGGCGATCGCGCGCGACGCCCCCACCAGGCCGCTCAACGGCTGCGTGATGGACCGCCCGGCCACCAGCGCGAGGAGGCTGCCCAGGGCCAACGCCACCAGCGCACCGCCCGCGATCGCGGCCTGCGAGCGGCGCACGGTCTCGTCCACCTGCGAGAGGCTGGCGATCAGGCGAACGACTCCGGGACCGCCGCGCACGGAGACGTACATCCGGTCGTCGCCGCGGGCGCCGCGGTGCACGACCGGCTCGGGCGCGCCGGCGAGCGCGGCGCTGACGTCGGAGTCGCCCGCGAGCGACCCGAGGCCGGCCAGCGCCCCGGGTGGCAGCTCCGTGTCCGCCCGGGGGCGACCGGCGCCGTCGAGGAGCATGATCCGCACGTCGTTCTGCCGGGCCAGGCGCTGGAGCGTGGCGGGCCATGCCTCGCTGTCGGCGGGGACGGCCTCGCGGAAGAGGACGGCCTCCCGGAGCAGGGTCCGGGCGACGTCCGACTCCAGGTCGCGACGCAGCGAGTGGTCGGCTCGCCACACGAGCACGAGGATCGTGAAGAGAAGGACCAGCACGGTTCCGAGCACCAGCCGTCTGGCGAACGTCACCGGACGCGGCTCCCGCGGTCGGTGGCGCGGAAGCGGTAGCCGAACCCCCGGACGGTCTCGATGAGCTTCCCGGCCTCGCCCAGCTTGCTGCGGAGCCGCTGCACGTGCATGTCCACCGTTCGGGTCTGGATGTCGGGTTGAGCCTCCCAGACGGTCTCCAGCAGCTGCGGCCGGGTCTGCACCCGCCCGCGGCGCTCGATCAGCGTGAGCAGGAGCTTGTACTCGGTGGCCGTGAGGGTCAGCTCCTGGCCGCCGATGGTAACCCGGTGCGCCGAGCGGTCGACCGAGATCGGTCCGGCGGCGAGCGTGGACCCGGCCGAGACGGCCGGTGCGCCCAGGCGGCGCAGCACGGCCTGCACCCGGAGCGACAGCTCCTGGGGCGAGAAGGGCTTCGTGAGATAGTCATCCGCGCCGAGCGACAGGCCGCGAATCCGGTCGGCCTCTTCGCGGCGGGCGGTCAGCAGGATGACGCCGACCTCCCGGGTTTCCTCCCGCCGTCGCAGCTCGGCCAGCACGTCGTAGCCCGACACGCCCGGCAGCATGAGGTCGAGCACGACGATGTCGGGGCGTTCCTCGCGCGCGGCCTTGAGCGCGTCGGGGCCGGTTGCCGCCGTCGAGACCCGGTAGCCGGCCTTCGCGAGATGGTAGGCTACGAGCGCGGTGATGTCGGGCTCATCGTCGACCACGAGAATGCGGTGCGTGGCGTTGGCGTCGGTCATCGGGCCCTCGGTCGCGAGGAAGCTCGGGGTGCCGGGCTAGACCCGCGCCCGGGTGTGCGAGCGACTGCGTTCCGCCGCGCGCTGCCGCTCCGCCCGCAGGTGCTCGTCCTGCCCGAGTGCGTCCAGCACCGCCGCGAGCAGTCGTCCGGGCGCGTCGGGCGAGCGGCGCAGCCGGTACAGCACGAACTGGGCGACGGGCGTGTCGGCGACGAGGTCGGCGCGGCGCAGTACCTGGAGGTGGCGCGACACCGTGGGCTGGGGCAGGTCGAGCACGGCCTGCAAATCGGAAACGAACAGCGGGGCGGCGGCGAGACAGTTGACGATGCGCAACCGGGTCGGTTCCGCGACGGTGACGAGCAGGTCGGCGGCGGCGGAGGTCGGTGCGCTCATATGCGCCGAGACATATATGCACGCGGGCGAATGAAAGCAAGGGAAGCGCCGCTCACTATATTCTTCCATGCTTTCCGCCCTGCTGCTTTGCGCGGCAGTCGCCCTGGCGCCCGCCGACACCATCCACATCGTTCTCGTTGCCACTACCGACGTCCATGGTCACGCCACCGAATGGGATTACGTGGCGGACCGGTCGTATCCCGGCGGCCTCTCCCGCGCCGCCGCGGTCATCGATTCACTGCGGGGACGGTATCCGGGTCAGGTGATCGTGGTGGACGCGGGCGACATCATCGAAGGGGATCCGTTCGCCGACTACTACGCCCGCGTCGCGCCCCGCGCCCCGCATCCCGTGGTGGAAGCGATGAACCTGATCGGCTATGACGTGGCGACGCCAGGGGACCACGAGTTCGACTACGGCCCGGCCGCCTTCGTGCGGGCTGTCACCGCGGCGACGTTTCGCTACGTGAGCGGCAACATCCGCGGGCTGCCGGGCGACACCCTCGAGTTCCCGCCTTACGTAGTCGTAACCCGGGCCGGCGTCCGTGTCGGAATCGCCGGGTTCACGACGCCCGGCGTCGCCGTGTGGAACCGAAAGCTGACTCGGAGGCGAACGCGAGTAGCGCCGATCGCGGAGAGCGCGGCCGGTGTGTTGCCGGCGATGCGCAAGGAGGCGGACGTCCTCGTGGCCGTGCTCCACAGCGGGATGGACGAGCCCAGCTCCTACGACACGACCGGCGTCGGACCCGAGAACGCGGCGGCGGCGCTGGCGCGCCTGCCGGTGCGCCCGGACCTGGTGGTGGTGGGTCACTCCCATCGCTTCATGCGCGACTCCGTGCTCGGCGGCGTCCATTTCGTCCAGCCCAAGCCGTTTGCCCAGTCGCTCGCCGTCGTGCACATCGACGTCGTTCCGGCGGCCGGTGGCTTCAAGGTGGCGCGGATCCGGGCCGAATCGGTCGAGCTGGCCGCCGTGCCGCCGTCGCCGCGCCTGACGGCGCGTCAGGGCGGCCTCAAGACCGAGGTGCGGGAGTGGGCGGCGCAGTCGCTCGGGGAGTCGCGGGGCGCCATGCCCGCGGCGCTGGCGCGCGCGCAGCCCACGCCGATCATCGCGTTCATCAATGCGGTACAGAAGGGACACACGGGCGCCGAGCTGTCGGCGGCGACGGCGTTCAACCTGGGCGCCGGGTTTCCCGACGGCGACGTCCGCATGCGCGATGTCTTCACGCTCTACCCGTTCGAGAATACGCTGCGGGCCGTGCGGATCTCGGGCGCCCAGCTCAAGGCGTATCTGGAGCAGAGCGCCCGCTTCT
Source organism: Gemmatimonadales bacterium (assembly GCA_036560625.1). Lineage (GTDB taxonomy): Bacteria > Gemmatimonadota > Gemmatimonadetes > Gemmatimonadales > GWC2-71-9 > DASQPE01. Next base: position 1,915 of record DATBQV010000036.1, on the reverse strand, counting down.
TCACCACTGACTCGCTGGGACACGCCGCGATCGATCCCACGGTGCCCGGCTCCAACTACGACATGGTGTCGGGTGCCAGCTACGATATCGACCTGCGCCTGCCGCCGGGGAGCCGCATCCGGAACCTGACGGTGCACGGACGGCCCGTCGCCCCGGCGGACACGTTCACCATGGCCGTGAACAGTTACCGCCAATCGGGCGGCGGCGGGTTCACGATGCTCCGGGACGCCCCGGTGGCATACGACCGCGACGAGAACATCCGCGATCTTCTCATTGCGGACATCCGCGCGCGGGGCCACCTCGATCCCGCGGACTACGCCGAAGCGAACTGGCAGATCATCCCTCCCGAGATGGCCGACCAGGTCCGGCGGCTCTTCGGCGGGGCCCCCCGCGCCGCCGCGCCCGCGGCTCCGACGGACACGATCCTGGTGCGCGTGCTCGCGCTGGGTGATTTCCGCGGAGCCGTGACTCCGCGCGCGGCCGCTCTCAAGGCCGCGGCCGACCGCGCCGCCGCCGAATGCCGCTGCCCGACCGTGCGGGTGACGGCGGGCGACGTGTTGCAGGGCACGCCGGCCGCCGATCTCGTTGCCGGGCGCTCGACGGTCGAGGTGCTGAACCGCATCGGCCTCGATGCCACCGCCCTGGGCGCCCGCGACTTCGCCTGGTCGCTCGACACGCTCCGGCTCCGCATGGCGCAATCGCGGTTCGCGTGGCTCGGCGCCAACCTGCGCGACTCGAGCACCGGGCGGCGCCCGGACTGGGCGATCCCCTATCGTGTGGCGACCGCCGGCTCCCTGCGCGTGGCGCTCGTGGGTTATCTGAGCCCGTCGGCCGCACCCGTGCTGCAGGACGCGGCGGTCCGCGGCGTCACGATCATCGATGGGGCGGCAGGACTCCGGGACGCGCTCACGGCGGTGCAGGGCGAGCGGGCCGACCTCACGGTCGTATTGGCGGACGGGGGCGCGGGGTGTCGCGGGCAAGCGTGCCCGGACGACGCGGCCGAGCTTGCCCGCGCGCTCCAGGATACCAAGGTCGACGTGGTGATCGCCGGCGGCGACGGCTCAGCCGGTTCCCGTATCGGCCGGATCCCGGTCGTGCGCGCGCGCCCCGCCGCCGCGGAGCTGGCGGTCGTCGACCTGGTGCGCACGGCGGTCGGCTCCCGGGAGCTTCGCGTTCGGATCGACCCGGTGGATCCGGACCGCACCGCTCCGGACTCGGCGACCGCCTCGATCGTGGCCCGGGCCCAGGCCGAGGCGGATTCGCTCGGCCAACGCGTCATCACGCGGATGAAGCTCCCGCTCGGCCGGAGTGACGAGGGTGAATCGCCGCTTGGCAATCTGGTCGCCGACGCGCAGCTGAACGCGCTCCGGGCCGACGTCGCGCTGGTGCGCACCGCCTCTATCGGCGCCGACCTGCCGGCGGGCCCGGTGACGTGGTGGAACCTCCTGGCCCTGCACGAGCCGCCGCGCCCCCTCGCCACGCTGAGCGTCACCGGCCTCCTGCTCCGCCAGGTCCTGGAGCAGGCGCTCGCGAGCGGTGTGCCCGCCGCGCACGTGTCCGGCCTGGTGGTCGAGTACGATCCGGGCGCTCCGGTGGGCCGGAGGATCCGCAAGATTCGCTTCGACGACGGGCGCGAGCTGAAGGACGCCGGAGTCTACCGGCTCGCGGTGGCCGAGCCGCTCCCGGCGCGTCCGGAGTACGCGATGCTTGCCGGCCGCCCGACCGCCCCGTCCCGGCTCACCGACCTCGATGCGCTGGTGGGCTATCTCCGACGCCTGCCGCAGCCGGTCGCGCCGCCCGAGCAGGTGCGCTTCCGCGAGGTACGACGATGACGATCCGCGTCTACGTCAACGAGCGCGCCGTGGATGTCCCCGCGGGCACGCCGGCGGCGGCCGTGGTGCGGACCGCCGACGCG
>DATBQV010000035.1:0-7817 GCA_036560625.1 Gemmatimonadales bacterium | reverse complement strand
ACCTCCACCAGGGCTACTGGGAGGACATCGGGACGATCCGATCCTTCTACGAGGCGAACCTGGACCTCTGCGAGCCGGTGCCGAAGTTCAATTTCTATGACGCGACGGCGCCGGTCTTTACGCATGCGCGCTATCTTCCCCCGACCAAGATCATCAAGAGCCGTATCGAGCGATCGGTGATCGCCGACGGTTGCATCATCAACGACGCGACGATCGAGCACGCGTTAATCGGCGTCCGCAGCAGGATCGAAGCCGGGGCGGTCGTGCGGGACACGCTGCTGATGGGCCTCGACTATTACGAGACGCCCGACCGGATGCACCCCGGCGCTCCCCCCATGGGGATTGGCCACGGGACCGTCATCGAGCGCACGATCGTCGACAAGAATGCCCGCATCGGTCACCACGTCCGGATCACGCCGGACGACAAGCCGGCCGACCTGGATGGTGCCAACTTCTACGTACGTGACGGCATCGTCGTAATCCCCAAGAACGCCGTCGTCCCCGATGGGACGGTCATCTGACGGCTCGGCCGCCGTCACGCCGGTCCGATCCCTCTCCCTGCTCCCCGAACCCGACCAACTCATGCACAGACTCCGTCCGGTCGTCGCCGCTCTTCTCTGCCTCCTGCCCTCCATGCTCGCCGCCCAGAAGCCCCCGAAAGATTCCGCGGCGGTCAAGCCGCCCGCGCCGAGGGGGGAGCAGTGGGTGACCCGCCACAGCATCCTTATCGCCGGCAAGCCCGTGAACTACGTCGCGACGGCCGGCACGCTGGTGATCAAGGGCGCCGGCGACACCGTGGTCGCGAGTATCGGCTATGTGGCGTACATCAAGCAGGACGTGAAGGATGCGTCGCTCCGGCCGATCACGTTCGCCTACAACGGCGGTCCGGGCTCGAGCTCCATCTGGCTCCACATGGGCGCGCTCGGGCCGCGGCGCGTCATCGCCGCCGACGCGGCCCAGACACCGCCGCCGCCGTATCGGGTGGTGGACAACACCTACAGCCTCCTCGACCGCACCGATCTCGTGATGATCGACCCCGTGGGCACCGGCCTGAGCCACGCGCTGGGGGAGAAGAAGGACAAGGATTTCTGGGCGGTGGATCCGGACATCGAGTCGCTCTCCTGGTTCATCAAGCAGTTCGTGACCGACAACGGCCGGTGGAACTCGCCCAAGTACCTGCTCGGCGAGAGCTACGGCACGACCCGGTCGGCCGGCATCGTGGATTACCTCCAGACCCGCGAGGACATGGCGTTCAATGGAGTGGTGCTCGTCTCGGTGGCCCTCGACCTCGGGGCCATCTTCGACGGGCCGGGCAACGAGCGCCCGTTCGCCCTGTTCATTCCGTCGTTCGCGGCGACGAGCTTCTACCACCGTGTGCTCCCGTCTCAGCCCGCGGATCGCGATGCCTTTCTCTCGGAAGTACGGGCGTGGGCCCTCGGACCCTACACCGCCGCCCTGATGAAGGGCGACGCGTTGGGTCCGGCGGAGCGGCAGGCGGTCGCGGCGAAGCTCCACGAGTACACCGGCCTCTCGCCGGAGTACCTGGAGCGGGCCAATCTGCGGGTGACCGAAGGGGAGTACACGCAAGAGCTGCTGCGGGAGCACCGTGAGACCGTGGGCCGGCTCGACTCGCGCTACACCGGGGTCTCGTTCGATCCGCTCGCCAAGGAGGCCCAGTACGATCCGCAGTCGGCCAGTATCAGCGCGGCCTTCGTCGCGGCTTTCTTCGACTATTACCACCGGGAGCTCAACGTTCCCACCGATCGCACCTACACCGTGAGCGCGCGCGCCTACGAGACCTGGGACTGGAAGCATCGCCTGCCCGGCGCGGGGATCCAGCCGATGGTCAACACCGGGCCGGACCTCGCGCACGCGATCGGATTCAATCCGGGTCTCCGAGTCCTGGTGCTCAACGGAGTCTACGACCTGGCCACGCCGTTTCTCGCGACCGAGTACATGATGGATCACCTCGGTCTCAGCCCCGAGCTCAAGACCCACGTGATCATGAAGTACTACGACGCGGGCCACATGATGTATCTCAACGAGCCGATGCTGGCCCGGATGAAGGCGGATATCGGAGGGTTCATCGACGCGACGGCCCGTACGGGCGGCGGCTGATGCGCATCGCGATCTTCGGCGCCGGCGGCGCCGGGGGGTATTTCGGTGCGCGCCTCGCCAAGGCCGGCGAAGACGTGGTCTGGATCGCACGCGGTGCCCATCTCCAGGCGCTCCGTACCCGCGGACTCCGGGTCGAGAGCGTCGACGGCGACTTCGAGCTCGGGCCACTCCCCGCGAGCGACGATCCGTCGGTGTTCGGACCGGTGGACGCGATTCTCTTCGGGGTGAAGGTGTGGCAGGTGCCGGAAGCGGCCCCCGCCGTGCGGCCGCTGCTCGGGCCGGACACGTTCGTCGTGCCGCTGCAGAACGGCGTCGAGGCCGCCGGTGAAATCGGCGCGCTCCTCGGCGCCGACCGGGCGGTTGGGGGGATCGCGAAGATCTTCTGCTTCCTGGTCGCCCCCGGTCATCTGCGGCGGCCGGGTGGTCCCGCCGCCATCGCCTTCGGTGAGCTGGACAACCGACACAGCGACCGACTGGAGCGCCTGCGGGCCGCGCTGCAGCGCGCGGGCCTCGGCGCCGAGATCCCAGCGGACATCAACGTCGCACTGTGGGAGAAGTTTCTGTTCGTTGCGTCCGGTGGCGGACTGGGCGCCGTCACTCGAGCACCGATCGGGATCGTCCGGTCCGTGCCCGAGACGCGCGCATTGCTCGTGGCGGCGATGGAGGAGATCCGGAACGTGGGCCGAGCGCGTGGGGTCCGGCTGTCCGACGACGTCGTCGAGCGAACCATGGCATTCGTGGACACGCTCCCGATCGCCGGCACCGCGTCGCTCCAGCGGGATCTGGCCGCCGGGCGGCGCTCGGAGCTGGACTGGTGGAGCGGCTCGGTGGCGCGGCTCGGCGCGGAGGCGGGGGTCGCCACGCCCATCCACGCGTTCATCTACCGCAGCCTGCTGCCCACGGAGCTTCGCGCCCGCGGCGAAATCACCTTCCCGCCGGAGGCTTGAGGACCGGGCATCCCGCAGGCCGGCCGTGCGGAAGGCCAGTCACAGACGCCGGTCGCACCCCTCTCGCTCGACGAGATCCCCCGCTGCCGCAAGTACTTACTACCCGCCGCACGGAACTTGCCGCGCCGGAAGTGCGCCACCCCGCCTTCCGGAGGTCCGATGCCGTTGCGCACCGTCCCGATCAGGTCGCTCGCTACCGCCGCCGCGCTCAGCGCGCTCGCCGGTTGCTCCGGGAAGAACATGTACAGCCAGCCCGAGCCGCGGTTCGCCAAGGCACCGCCGGGCGCGGAAACCCTGGCCGTGCCTCCCGGTCAGCTCCCGCCGCCGGGCGAATGCCGTCTCTGGTTCCCCGGGCGGCCGCCCGGGCGGCAGCCCAAGCCGCATCCCTGCCCCGATGTGGAATCGACCGCCCCAGCAGGCGCGTGGGTCCTGTACCGTCCTTCCCAGGATCGAAGCGTCGTGCACGTGCGCTACGTGGATGACCGCCGCGCCGGTGTCGTGGTCTGGATCCGGGTGTTCGACGCGTCGAGCGGTGCGTTCATTCGCGACGTGAAGGGCTAGGCCCGGCCGCAACCCGGCCGTCGATTCAACGCCGAAGCACCCCCACCCCGTACTGTCTCATGGCCGGCCCGCCGCGGCTCTCCAAACGAGAGCCGCGGCGGGGCCATTACCTTGCTCTCACGACCATCGGAGGTACGTATGGGGTTTCGGAGCCTGCTTCTGCTCGCGGCCAGTGCCGCGATCGCGCTCGGCATCGATGGCTGCAGCAGTACGACGGCCCCGTCGGTCGATCTGACGGGCACCTATGGATTGGTTTCCATCCAGTTCGGACAGGGCACGACCGCCCTGTCGCCGCCCACCGAAGAAGGGAGCTTCGCGCTCTCGACCACGACCTACAATCTGAGTCTCACGGGGGCCGTTCCCGAGACGGACGCCGGCACCTACGCCGCCAACGGGACGAGCTGGAGCCAGGTCTCGTCGACGAGCGGCCTGCAGTCGACCGGCACCTATGCGTTGAGCGGCACGACACTCACCGTGACCACGGTTCAGCAGGGGGTAACCGTCGTGGCCGTGTGGCAGAAGCTGACCTGAGCCCGACTGCCCCTGATATCTTCTGGCAACTCCGACGGAGCGGCGCGATGGACCACACACGGGACGCCCGGATGCTCACCTTGGAGGCCGCCAGGGCGCTGGCCGAGGCGGCTGAGGCCGAAGCGACACGGCGGGGCTGGACCGTCGCGATCGCGGTGGTCAACCCCGAAGGGGGGCTGATCCTCTTTCACGCGCTTGACGGCACGCAGCCGGCGAGTCAGGATATCGCGATCGCCAAGGCGCGAACCGCGGCCCGGTTCAAGCGCCCGACCAAGGCCCTTGAGGACGCCATCGCCGGCGGGAGGCACGCGCTGCTTGGCGTGCCGGGCGTGCTGCCACTGGAGGGCGGCGTGCCGGTGGTCCTGGCGGGTGCGATCGTCGGCGCTGTCGGCGTGAGCGGCATGGCGTCGTCGGAAGACGGCGTCGTCGCCGCGGCAGCGTTGAAGGCGCTCGAGGGTTGACTACTCGGGCCGTGTGAGCCCCTGGAACCCGCCACGACCCGCAACAAGGCCTCCCGCACCTGACGCCGGCCCTTCTCGCCACCACTTCCTGCACCGTTCTTCCGAGAGCCGTCACCCCACTTGGCGCGCGTCCCCGCTGTCCATTCCGTACCCGGGGACATGGGATCGTTCGTCTGGCGTTGAAGAACCGCGCGAGGTACGGTACACCATGGGACGCTGGTCGAAGTGGCTGCTTGCCGGGCTCATCGCGCTGGCGCCGGGCTGCTCCCGGGAGACGGGCAGGCTCAGTCCGGCGCAAGAGCAGCGCTTTGCCGCTGAGGGGCTCCTCCATCGGGCGGACAACATGACATTTCGCTGGACCCAGGGAGCCGGCCAGCGAGGAGGGTCGTGGGAAGACCGGGTGGCGTCGATCGTCGTGACCAAGCGCTCGGTCCTCCTTCACAAGAACGAGAAGGTCGGGATCGAGATCGTTCCGGACAGCCGAGGCGGGTATGACGTGCACCGGGACGGGCGGCGTGTTCGCATCAGCTCGGGAACCGGCGGCGCCGCGGAAACCTGGTCCTTCGTGCCGCCGGACGACGCCGAGGTGTGGACCCAGGACATCCGCTCCGTGATCCGCGCATCGGAGACCACGGGCCCGTGACCGGGTTTCAGATTCTCCTCGGCGTATCGCACATCGTTCTCGCCGTCGTGGTCTCCGCCCACATCGTGCTCACCAAGAACGACGTGCGAGCGGCGATCGGCTGGACCGGGCTCGTCTGGCTCACGCCGGTCGTCGGTTCCGTCTTGTATGGACTCTTCGGGATCAACCGCATCCGCCGCCAGGCCGGCATGCTCCGGCGGGGCAGGGCGCTCGCCGGGGGCGGCACGGCGGAGCTGGCTGCGCTTCCAACGCGGGACGCGGTCCTGGCGCCGGACACGCCCGCAAGCCTGCAGGGTATCGCCGCGATGGTCGGTCGGGCCACCGGGCTCCCCCTCACCAGCGGCAACGCCGTCGAGCCGCTGGTCAACGGCGATGAGGCCTATCCGGCGATGCTCGCCGCCATCGACGCGGCGGCGCGAAGCGTGTGGCTCGCAACGTACATCTTCGACCGGGGGCGCGCGGGCGACCGGTTCGTCGAAGCGCTGGGCCGCGCGGTGGCCCGCGGCGTCGAAGTGCGGGTTCTGGTGGACGGCGTGGGTGCCCACTACAGCCGGCCGTCGATTCTCCGAGCGCTTCGCGCCCGACAGGTTCGGGTCGCCACGTTTCTCCCGCCGAGGATTCCGCTGTTTCAGCCCTACTTCAACCTGCGGAATCACCGGAAACTGCTGGTCGTGGACGGTCACGTGGGGTTCTGCGGCGGGATGAACATCCGGGATGCGTGCGTGCTCGCGCTCGGCCTCCCCTCGGCGACACAAGACGTACACTTTCGGCTCGAGGGCCCGATCGTGAGGCAGCTCGCGCAGGCCTTCGCGTTCGATTGGGCGTTCACGACCAAGGAACGGCTCGACGAGGCGCCGGAAGCGAGCCTCGCAGCCGCGGGCGATGTGGCGGCGCGCGGCGTGCCCGACGGGCCGGATGAGGACTTCGAGACGCTGGCGCTCGTGCTCCACGGCGCGCTGTCACAGGCCCGACGCTCCGTACGGCTCGCGACGCCGTACTTCCTTCCTGACCTGCCGATCGTGGATGCGCTGCGGATCGCGGCACTGCGGGGCCTGCGCGTGGAGATCGTGCTGCCCGAGCGCGGCAATCTCCGGCTGGTGCAATGGGCGGCGACGGCTCAGCTGGGACAGATCCTGAACTGGGGGTGCCACGTCTATCTCTCGCGGCCGCCGTTTGACCACTCCAAGATCTTCGTGGTGGATGGGAGCTGGTCCTTGATCGGCTCGGCCAACTGGGATCCGCGAAGCCTGCGGCTCAACTTCGAATACGACGTGGAGTGCTATTCCAAAGCGCTCGCGAGCCGACTGGATGCCCTGCTCGACGCCAAAATCGCGAGCGGCCGCCGGATCACCCGCGCCGATCTCGACCGCCGCCCGCTGCCCGTGCGCCTGCGAGACGGCGTGGCCCGCCTCGCGCAGCCCTACCTCTGATCCCGATTGGAGCCGGGCGTCAATGGCTCTCGATCTTGGATTCCTTTCGATCGGCGAGCAGACGCTCGGTGAAGTCGAGACGGTTCTCGAGCTCGGCGACGCGGGCTTCGAGCTGGTCTACCAGCTCCAATCGTGACCGGATGCTCTCATCCAGCTCCCTCGATCGGGGAGCGTCGCGCGAGTCCCGGTAGCGGCCCCATCCCGACCGTCGCCAGAAAATGAACGGGAGGAAGAAGAAGACGATCCACCAGCCGCCGATGATGTGCACGTTGCCCATGTCCATCACGTCCCGGTCCTTTCCGGCTCCGGCCCGGCCTGCGTACGCTCCCACTCCTGCTCGATCTCATCAGCTGCTCGACGCAGGATCTCGACCGCCCGACGAATCGACGGATGATCGGGCCCCCGCCGCCACGCTCGCTTGTACGTCGTCGCTGCGAGCCGCGCGAAGGCGGCGTTCAGCTCGCCCATCTGGCCGCCCGCTACGTCGTGAAGGGTATCCCGTACGCGCCCGATGATGTCGTCGATGACGTCCCGATGCTCGTCCAGGAAAGCCTCTCCCTCGGGGGTAATGTGATAGATGCGCCGCCCGTCGGTTTCGACCCCGCGGACCAGGCCCTGATCTTCGAGCAGCTGGAGCGTCGGGTAGATGGTGCCGGCGGATGGGGTGTAGTGGCCGCCCATGCGCTCCTCGAGCGCCTTGATGATCTCGTAGCCGTGGCGAGGTTTTTCCTTGAGGAGCCGCAGGATCACGAACTTGACCTCGCCCGCTTCGAACATCGGGCCCCGACGCCGGCGCCCGCCGGGCCCACCCCACTGGAAGCCGAGTCCTCCGGGGCCGAAGCTGGCCGCGAAGATGTCACCCAAGCCCCAGTCGTCTCGACACTTGCTCACGATGTCCCTCCTGATTCTTTGGCAGCAATAGCGCGCGATATATCGTACGACGTAGCGTACGATACGTCAAGCGACCATCGTCGGTTTCATCCGGTGCCATGCGCCCTATATTCCAGCCGATGAAAAACGACGACCTCCGCAAGATCCTCGAGCAGCTCCACGCCGAGCTGGCCGGCACCCAGCCGATCGACGCCGCCCTCCGCGAGCGGCTCCAAGCGCTCCAGCGCGATATTGG
>DATBQV010000034.1:0-2323 GCA_036560625.1 Gemmatimonadales bacterium | reverse complement strand
AGCGCATTGGCACCGATCCGCATGACGACCACCCCGCCCACCGCTTCACCTTGCCCGTCGAGCTCGGCGATGCCGATCCGAAGATCCGGGCCGATCGTGACGGTGGCGACGTCGCCCACTCGAAGCGGCCGGCCGCCGGGCCCCTTGCCGACCGCGACATTGGCGATGTCCTCCACGCCCTTGAAGTACCCGAGCCCCCGGATAGCGTAGTCGCTTCCGGCGACCTCCACTGTGCGGGCGCCGACGTCCTGGTTCGACCCCCGGACCGCCGCCGCGACCTGCTGCGCGGTGATGCCGTACGCTTGGAGCTTCACCGGATCGAGCAACACCTGATACTGCTTCACAAACCCGCCGACGCTGGCGACCTCGGCCACACCAGGCACGCCCTGGAGCGCGTAGCGGATCTGGAAGTCCTGGATGCTGCGGAGCTGGGCCTGAGAGTAGCCCGGGCCCTGCACCGCGTACTGATACACCCAGCCCACGCCGGTCGCGTCCGGGCCTAGCTCGGTCTTGGCGACCCGCGGGAGCCGAGTCTGCACGGCGTTGAGCCGCTCGAGGACCCGGGTCCGCGCCCAGTAGAGATTGGTGCCCTCCTGAAAGATCACGTAGACGAACGACGTGCTGAACATCGACTGTCCGCGCACCGCTTTGACGCTGGGCACGCCCAGCATGGCTGTGACGAGGGGATACGTCACCTGATCCTCGACCACCTGCGGCGCCTGGCCCGCGTAGTCGGTGTACACGATGACTTGGACGTCCGACAGGTCGGGGATCGCGTCCACCGGCATAGTGCGGGCGTAGAGCGCACCCGCGACGAGGAGAGCGACCGCAAACGCCGCGACCAGGCCGGGTCGCTGAAGCGACCAGGCGATGAGCTTCGCAATCATGGGCGCGGCCTCCCAGCGTGCACGGTGTCCGGGGCCTGCGCACGGCCCGGCTGCATGCCGCCCATGTTGAGGCCCATGCCCATCTGGAGCATGAGTCCCTGCATCGCCGAGGCGAGGTTCGACTCGGAGTCGAGCAGATACGTGCCCGAGGCGACGACTTCGTCGCCAGGCTTGAGGCCCGTCGTGATTTCGACCGAGGAATCGGTCTGCACGCCGACGGTGACCGGCCTCGGCACGAAGGTGCCGTCCCCGCGGTTCACGAAGACGAGGTTCTCGGTGCCGGTCGGGAGCACCGCGCCAGTCGGGACCGTGAGCGTCTTGCGGCCGGCTGGGGCGATCTCGGCCATGGCGTACATGCCAGGCCGGAGCGCTCCGTCGTCGTTGTCCACCTCCGCCCGCGCGGTGAGCGTCCGAGTCTTCTCGTCCACCGTCGGATAGATGAACGTCACCCGTCCGTGGTATTTCCGGCCGGCCAGCGCGTCCACAGTGATCGAAACGGGCGTGCCAAGATGGACCAGCCGGGCGTCCATCTCGAACACGGCCAGGTCCACCCAGAGCTTTCGCCGATCCGCGATGAGGAAGAGGTTGTCGCCCGCATGCACGGCCTGGCCATCGGTGACCATCTTCTCGGCGATCTCGCCGCTCCGCGGCGCCCTGAGGACCAGCGTGCGCTGCGCCTGCCCGGTGCGGTCGAGCATCGCGATCTGATCCTCGGGGACGTTCCACAGGGTGAGCCGCTGCCGGGCAGCGGCGACGAGCGAGCTGTCGGCCAGGCGCTTGGCGGAGAGGTACTCCCCTTGGGCGCTCACGAGGTCAGGCGCGTAAATCGAGAGGAGCACCTCGCCTTGCCGGACCGGGCGGCCGACGTAGTCAGCCCGGAGATCCTCTATCCACCCGTTCACGCGCGCGTTGACGTACTCGCGCCTCGGCTCTGCGTACGCAAGCGTGCCAGCGAGGCGCGTGCGACGCTCGAGGGACCGCTCGGCCGCACGGGCAAAGGTGATGCCGAAACCACCCGCTCGCGCCCGATCAATCGGCACGCCGGACGAGTCGCCGCCCATGACCATCCCCCGCATGCCGGGCATAGAGGACATGCCGCCAGGGGCTGCTTGTGACCCGCCCCGCTGGGCCGGCGCCGCAGTCGCGTCGGCTGTCTCGTGCTTCCGACACCCACTCGCGCCGACGGTTGCCGCCAAGGCGAGCGCGGGCATCCACATCCATTTCATTGATCGTCCCCCTGCGCCAGAAGCTGCCGCAGCATGACGAGGTGCGTGAGGTGCTCGGCCGCCACCCCCGCGGCGTCGAGCCGTGCCCGATAGAGCGCGTCCTCGACGGCGAGCACGTTGAGGAAGTCCACCTGGCCGACCCGGTAGCTCCGGAGCACCGCCTCCGCCGTCAACTCGGCGGAGGGAACCACCTGGGTCACGAGCAGCTGG
>DATBQV010000033.1:0-6563 GCA_036560625.1 Gemmatimonadales bacterium | reverse complement strand
CGGATCTTCGTCGTGACTGCGGAGTTCGCGCCTCCCGCCGACACCGCAGCGGCAGCGACCCCAGGCGTTTCCCCGGAACGTTCGTGCTGCTCGTGTACGCGCCGTAAGAGTTCCGCCGCCGAGGGCTTCCCGCCCGGTCAGTCGCGACCACGACCGGGCAGACCCAGCCGGCCGCTCGGGTCGAGGAGGTGATAGAGGCCGGGGAGAACCAGCAGCACGATCGGGCCCGATAGGGCAAACCCGCCGATCACCGCGATGGCGAGTGGCTGCATCAGCTGGGAGCCTTCGCCCAACGCGAGCGCCAGCGGCGCGAGCGCGAACGCGGAGGCCAGGACCGTCATCGCGACGGGGCGTAGACGCCGCCGCGAGGCGCGGACCCAGGCCTCGGCCGGCGGGATGCCCCGGGTGAGCTCCGTCTGCGCCTCGTGAATCACGAAGATCGCGTTCTCTCCCACGATGCCCACCATCATGATCGCGCCGACGTAGCTCGAGATGTTGAGGGTCATCCCGGTGAGCATCAGGGCCAGGAGCACGCCCGCGAGCCCGGCGATGGCGCAGAGCGACGTGACGATGGGAGCGCGCCAGTCTCCGAATTCGATGAGGACCACGACGGACACGAGGACGAGGCCGGCCAGCAGCACCAGGAACAGTCCTCGGAACGATTGCTGCTGCTGCTGATAGAGCCCGCCGTACTGGATTGACATATCCGATGGGAGCGGAAGTTGCCGGGCGAGGCGGTCGCGGATCTCCGCGATGGCGCCGCCGAGGTCCCGTCCCGACAGCCGCGCGGTCACCCCGACGAAGGTCTTCAGATTTTCGCGGTCGATCTCGGCCTCCGGGGGGCCCGTCTCGATCGCCGCCACCGTGGACAACGGGAGCAAAGCGGACGCCGGCGCGAGCGCGCGGATCTTGAGACCGCCGAGCGGGCCGCTTTGCCGTGTGAAGACCCGGAGGTCATACATCCGGTCCCCGACCAGGACCTGGTCCGCCACGGTCCCCGTCACGGCCGGCTCGACCGCCGCGTGCACGTCCTCGGTGCTGAGCCCGTACCGCGCGGCCGCGCGGGAATCGACGCGGATCTCGAGCGCCGGGCCCGCGATCACGATGCCGTCGAAGACATCCTCCACGCCGCGGATCCGGGAGATGATCTGCGCCGCCTGCCTGGCCTTCGCCGCGAGCACCACGGGGTCGTCGCCAAACAGCTTGATGTCGATCGGCTGGGGGGCGCCCCCCGTAAGGTCCCCGATGTTGTCCTCGAGGAGCTGGCCGAAGTCGGTGTGCACGGCCGGCTCCACCGCCTGCAGGCGCGCGCGCAGGTCGTCGGTCACCGCGCCGAGCGGCCGTCGCGCCGCCCGCGGCTTCAGGTTGATCACGTAGTCGCCACGATTGGGCTCGGTGATGAAGAAGCCGAGCTGCGTGCCGGTGCGCCGCGAGTACCCGGCTACGTCGGGGGTCGCCTGAATCACGCGCTCGACCTGGTCCAGCATCTGATCCGTGTCGGTCAAGGATGTGCCCGGAGGCGTCCAGTAGTCGAGGATGATCGAGCCCTCGTCCATATGAGGGAGAAAGTCCGACCCGATGCGGCCGTAGACGATCACGCTGACGCCGATCAGACCGCCGGTGACGAGGGCCGCGACGAGGCCGTGAGCGACCGCGAATCCTGCGATCCGCTCGTACGCCCGGCCGGCGCGCCCCGCCACCGCTCCCCACGCCACGGCGAGCCGGCGCGGGCCGCGAGCCGCCGCCGGGCGCTCCGCCGGCAGGCCGAACAGGCTGACGGAGACGAATACCACGGCCACGGCTACGAAGAACGACACGACGAGGGCCAGCGCCATCGTCAGGGCGAGCGGCTTGAAGAACGCCCCCACGACTCCGGTGAGGAGCGCGAACGGCAGCAGGATCACCGTCGTGGAAAGGCTCGAGCCGATCAGCGCAGGCAGGATTTCCCTGAGTCCGTCCCCGGCGGGGTCCGCCGACCTGCCCTCGGCGTGGACCCGCTCGATGTTCTCGATGACGACGATGGCGTCGTCGGCGACGAGGCCGATCGCCGCCGCGAGGCCCGCGAGCGTCATGAGGTTGATGGTCTGCCCGGTCGCGCCCAGCGCCACCGCTACGATGGCCACCGTGAGCGGGATGGTCAGCCCGGCGATCAGGGTGAGCCGCAGCTGGCGCAGGAACGCCCAGAGGACCAGAGCGGCGAGCACGATCCCGATCAGCACGGCGTCCCGGGTACCCCGCACGGAGTCGGCGACGAACCGCGCCTGGTCGTAGAAGCTGGACCAGCGCACGTCGGGGGGGAGCAGCTTCGGCTGGTCGTGGAACAGCTGCCGGATCCCGTCGGCGATGGCGACGGTGTTGGCCGAGGGCTGGCGTATGATGTTGACGAGCACGGCGGGCCCGCCGTCGGCGGTGGTCCGGATGTAGGAGACCTCGTCGGCGACGCGGACCTCTCCCAGGTCGGCGAGCGTGGCCGGCGGGCCTCCGGGCAGGGGAACAGCCAGGCGCGAGAGCGCCGCCACGTCGTGCACCCGTCCGTTCACCAGGGTGAGGTACAGCTCGTGGTTCTGCTCGGTCAGGCCGGCGGAACGGACCAGGTGATTCTTCCGGATGGCGGCGATGACGTCAGTGACCGAGATCCCCCGACCGGCCAGCGCCGGCGGGTCGAGCCACACCTGGAACTCCCGCTGGCGACCGCCCTGGATCTGGATCTGGGATACGCCGGGGATGCGCACCAGCGCGGGTTTGAGCGTGAATTCGGCGAGCTGGCGGAGATAGGCCTGGGAGCGGGTAGCCGAGGTGAGGGCGTAGCCCTGGATCGGGAAGCTCGCCGGGTTCATCCACTCTATATCGATCCGCGTCGCCGGCGGCAGGCCGGGCAGGATGCGCTGGGCCTCCGCCTGCGCCCGCTGCAGGGCCACCTGCATGTCCGTCCCCCAGGCGAACTCGGCGGTCATCTCCGACGACCCGCGCGACGTGGTCGAGCGCACGGACAGGATTCCCGGAACGCGGAGGATGGCCTCTTCGAGCGGGCGCGTCACCGTCGGCATCATCCTGGCCGCCGGCTCCTCCCCGACGTCCGCGATGACCTTGACGATGGGGAACGTGACCGACGGAAAGATCGCCGCGGGCAGGCCGCGCGCGGTGTAGACGCCGGCGGCGACCAGCACGGCGAGCAGCGCGTAGATCGCCGCGGCCCGCCCGCGGATCCGGTCGATGAACTTCACGGCTCGAGGCGGATCGGCGAGCCGTCCGGGAGCCCGACCTGACCGGACACGATGACCCGATCCCCGGCCGCGAGAGCCGGGGAGACGATCTGTACCAGCTCGCCCCGCGTGACTCCGGCCGTCACCGTCGCCCACCGCAACCGCATGTCCGGGCCGACGAGCGCGATCCGGGTGGTTCCGTAGATGTCGTCCCGCAAGACCGCGGCGGCGGGAACGACGAGGGCGTCCCGCACCTCGCTCACGACGATATGCGCGGTGCCGAACAACCCGAGGCTGGCCGGGGGACCGGCACCGGCGAAATCGACGCGGACCGGGGCCGTCAGGTCCGCGCTCGAGGCCGATGGAAGGATGCCGTGCACTGTGCCGGCGAGCGGAGTCGATCGCGCGGCGAGCTCGACGGTCGCCGGCTGGCCCGGGTGAATGCGGGGGAGGTCGCCCTGCGCGATCTGGGCGACGAAGACCGTCGACCCGGCGGCGGCGATGGTGAGGATCTCGTCTCCCTCGTTGACGAGATCGCCCTGGTTCGCGGTGTGCGACAGCACCACCCCTGCCTCGGGCGCCTGCAGCGGCCGGCGCACGAGGCCCTGTTGGGCGAGCTCGAGCGCGCGCCCGGCGTCAGCCTGCTCCTGCGGCGTGCGGGCTGCATCGAGCATCGCGCGGGCGCCGGCGAGCGCCGCCTCGCTGTTGCGCGACACGACGGCGCCGATCACCTGGTTGCGGGCCACCCGGTCGCCGTCCGCGACCGCCAGCGACACCAGGGTCCCGGTGAACGGGGCACGCACCCGCAGCTGCCTGAGGGCATCCGTCCGGCCCGGGCCGCTCACGGTCACGGCGAGCGTCGCGCGGCTCACCGCGGCAACCCGGACCGGCGTCGCGGACGCCGAATCCGCTCGGATCGAATCGGCTCGCACCGAATCGGCTTGGACCGAACCGGCGCGCGCGGGGGACGCGTCGCCGCGCCCAGAGCAGGCGAGAGCGAGCCCGAGCAGCGCGACCCGTTTCACGGCGTGCTCCAGCGCTCGAGCTGCGCGTTGGCCAGGCGGTAGGTCAGCACGGCGCTGGCGTACGCGTCGCTGGCGTCGATCCACGCCGTATAGGCGTCCAGAACCTCCAGCGTCGTCGCCCCGCCCCCCCGGTAGAGGCTCTCCGTCTGCAGATAGGAGTCCCGGGCCACCGGCACGGTGCGCGCCCGCGTCCCGACTTCCTCGTACGCGTGCCCCAGATCCTCGACGGCGCGGCGCCACGCGAGCCGCGATTGCCGCCGCACGGCCGTCTCGATCTGCCCCGTCTGCTGGGCGGCGATCCGCGCCTCGGCGAGCCGGGCGCCGTACACGCCCTTGTCCCAGACCGGCCACGCCAACGACAGCATCACCTCGAGCCCGAGCCCGCGACCTGTGTTCAGCACCGACCCCGACGTCGCGCCGCCGAACAGGGGCTCGGCCCCGGCGTTCGCGGAGAGGGCGAGAGCGGGGCGCCGGCCCGCGCGGGCGATCCCCACGGCCGCCACGGCGGCGTCGTGCTCGGCCGCAGCCTGATGGATGTCCGGCGCGTCGGCCCAGGGGTCGCCCGAGTCGCTCGGCGGTGGAGCGGGGGGCGGCAGGGGCGCCAGGACGAGCGGCGCCGCGGGGTCCCGCCCCAGCAGGTCGTTCAGCTCCAGTCGCGCCTCGGCCAACCGGCGCTCCGCGTCGGTCACGTTCGCCTGCTCCGCGCCGAGCCGCACCCGCGTGCGCAGAATGTCGCCGGCGACGCCCTGCCCGGCCGCCTGGCGGGCCTCGACGCCGCTCAGGTAGGTCTCGAGCCGGGCGATGCCCTCCCGCCGGATCGCCAGCTCGTCCTGAACCGTGAGAAATTCGCTGAACCGCCCCCTGACCGCGACGTGCAGGTCCTTTTCGGCGACCCGGTAACGGGCGCGAGCTGACCGCACCTCGGCCCGCCGCGCGCGGAGGCCGGCCCGCAGCGCTCCCCCATCGTAAATCACCTGATCGGCGATGAGCTGCAGCCGGGCGTCGCCCGCTGCATAGGCCGACGGCGTACCGTCGTGGATGTCGCCGCCGACGGACAGGCTCGGCCAGAGGAGCCCCTCCGCGGCGCGAACCCGCTCCCCGGCGGCCGCGACACCGTACCGGGCCACCGGCAGGAGAGCGTTGGCGGAGTCCGCCTCGCGGACCGCTGCGTCCAGCGTCACGGGCTGCTGCGCGCCGGCGGGCAGCGGCACCACGAGAACCAGTGAGAGAAGCCCGAACGGCGTCAGGCGGCAGAACCCACGCACCATGCAGCCTCCTTTTGCGCGCGCGCGCGCCGTGTGACCGAGGCAAAGACTAGCCGGCCGGCATGACACGGTGCTGACAGGGCTCGTCATTGGCGCGTCATGCGGCTCGTTCAGATTGCGAGTCCAGGGACAGGTACTCCCTGGCAGAAGCTCGATAATGTATCCAAGCAAGAGAGGACGTATATGCGCTCAATCGGTATCGCGACGTTCGCCGCGCTGATGACCTTCGGGCTCGGCCGCGCCGTCGCACAGCAGCCGGCCGCGCCGCCCGCGGGAAAACCCGCGGCGACCGCGAAGCAGTCCAAGGTTTCCGAGGAGGTCGCGCGGCGGACGGCTCTGGCGAAGGTGCCCAACGGCCGCGTCGAGACGGCGGAGCTCGAGCACGAGCACGGCCGGCAGGTGTACTCCTTCGACATCACGGTGCCCGCCGAGGCGGGGGTGACCGAGGTCCAGGTGGACGCGGCCACGGGTGCCGTCGTCTCGGTCACGCACGAGACGCCCGCGCAGGAGGCGAAGGAAAAGGCAGGGGACCGCCGCCGGCACTAGCCGGCGGGCCACTCCAGCGAGAAGACGTTCCGGTCGCCGCGGCGCAGGTAGCGAAGCCGCCCGTCGTGGGCCGCCGCGATCCAGCGCATGATGGACAGTCCCAGGCCGCCCGGCCCCGCTGCCGAGTGGGGCGGGGCGGCGGGCTCGTGCAGCACGGCAGCGGGGGGTGGAGGGCCACCGCTGGAGACCGCGACGCAAGCGCGCCCATTGTCGGCGTACGCGGACACCGCCACCGGAGCGTCGGACGCACCGTGCCGGAGCGCGTTCTCGATCAGCTCGAGCAACGCTTCCCGCAGCAGCGCCTCGTTGCCCCGCGCCTGGACCGGGTCCACGCGCTCCAGCTCCAGCGAACGATGCAGCCCCCGGGCGCGCCCGCGCATCAGGTCGGCGCACTCGAGGGCCAGGCCGTCGAGCTCGACGTCGTCCGTGAGCGGCGGGCGCTCGCCCGCCTCGGCATGGGCGAGCAGCAACAGGCTCTCCACCCGTTGGGTCATCTGCTCGGCCGCGCGTTGAATGCGGCGGAG
>DATBQV010000032.1:0-10845 GCA_036560625.1 Gemmatimonadales bacterium | reverse complement strand
GTTCAGCCGGGCGTCGCGCACGATGTCGGTCATGGTGTGGTCGAGCAGCGCGCGCGCCGTGCCGGCCTTGGCGTGATACCCGATGAAGAGCGCCGCATCGAACCGGGCCTCGATCCCCTCGAGCATAGAGAGGCGCTTGGGACCCCCGCTCAGCAGCTCGGCGGTGGGGTGCAGCTCCTCGGCCAGCAGATTTCTCATGTCCCAATGGCTATCATTGACCAGCACGTACTCGGCGCCCCCGGCGAGGGCCCCCTCGATGGCGGCGTTGGCCTCACCTGTCATGAGCTTGCGTCCGCGTGCATATTCATGGGCACAGCGCGGCTCGACCGGGTTGGTCTGGTCCTCGTGGACGATCCCCGCGACGCCTTCCATGTCAACCGAGATGTAAACCCGCATGACGATTCCTCGACGAGTTCTCAGACTGGCGCCCGCGGCGCTCCTGCTGGCTGCCTGCGCCCAGTCGGGCGGCTACGCCAGCGGCAGGACCATGGAGCAGGGACGGATCTACACCAACTGGCTCTACAAGTCCGAGTACAACAAGCTGTGGGGTCGGTTCACTCCCGAGCTGCAGCGCATCTTCGGCAGCGCCTCGGAGCTGGGCGCCTTCGCCGGGAAGGCGCTGACACAGCTGGGCCGCGAGCAGCGAACGGTGGACGAGCACGTGGCCGATCTCAAGCCTGACCAGGTCTACAGTCGCACCTCGGCCTTCACCGCCGCCAGCATGCCCATGGTCATCGAATGGACCCTGACCAAGGACGGCGCGGTCAGCGGCCTGGTGGTGCGGCCGGCGAGCGCGGAGACGGGGATGGCGAAAGACAGTGAGAAGTGAGATGTAAGAAGGGAGAAGGGCGAGCGCCACCTTCTCACTTCTCACTTCTCCCTTCTCACTAGTACACCCGTCCCCCCAACGGCAGCTCCCGCTCTGCCGCCAGCAGCACCACTCTCCCTTGCTCGTCCGGCAGCCCCAGCACCAGCACCTCCGACGAAAATCCCGCGATGACTCGCGTGCCCAGGTTCACGGCGGCGACGACGAGCCGGCCGACCAGCTCCTCCGGCCGGTAGAGGTCCACCAGCTGCGCGCTCGAGCGCTTCTCGCCCAGCGGCCCGAAGTCGATCCATAGCTTGTACGCAGGCTTCCGGGCCTTCTCGTTCGGCTCGACCCGCAGCACCCGTCCCACCCTCAGGTCGAGCGTCTGGAACGCCGCAACTGCGTCGCTCGCGGGGGGCGCTCCCGCTCCCTTGGCCGCGCCGCCGGTTTCCTCGCTCATGCGACCAGCTCCGCCCGCAGCACCGTCACCGCCTGGCCGCCCAGGAGCACGCGGTCGCCCGCGAGCGTCACCCGCACGATCCCCCCTCGCGCCGACGCCTGATAGCCCACCAGCGACGTCTTCCCGAGGCGCTCTCCCCAGAGCGGGCCGAGCGCGCAGTGGGCCGAGCCGGTGACGGGGTCTTCGGGGATCCCGGCGGCCGGGGCGAAGAACCGGGAGACGAAGTCGATGCCCGGGCTCGCGGCCCGGCTGGTCACGATGACGCCACGGGTTCCGCCGAGCCGCGCGAGCAGCGCCAGATCGGGAGTGAGCGCGCGGACGGCCGCCTCGGACTCCAGCTCGACCAGATAGTCGAACCGGCTGCGCGCGTGGAGGCGGATGGGGGCACCGATCGCCTGGACGATGTCGGGGACGGGATCGCAGGGCACCGGTGGGGTGGCGGGGAAGTCGAGCGTGATCCAGTCGTCCTGCCGCGTCGCGCGGAGGAGCCCGCTCCGGGTGTGGAACCGCGCTTCCGCGTCCCGCGCGAGATGGCCGTCCTCCCACAGCACGTGCGCGCTCGCGAGCGTGGCGTGTCCGCAGAGGTCGATTTCGACGGCGGGCGTGAACCACCGCAGCCCGAACTCGTTTCCCTGGCGCAGGAGAAACGCGGTCTCGGCCAGGTTCATTTCCCGCGCGACCGCCTGCATCCAGGCGTCATCCCGCGGAGCGGCAAGCAGGCAGACCGCCGCCGGATTCCCGGCGAACGGCGCGGCGGTAAAGGCGTCTACGGTGGTGAGTCGGACCGGCATCGCAGCAGGAAAGCGCAACCCGCCCGAAAAGGGAAGAGGTGGGGCTTCAGGCTGCGGCCGTCTCCACGAAGCGGCGGACGATGCGGGCGAGGTCGACCAGCTGGAAAGGCTTCCGGAGAAAGGCGTCGGCGGCGATGCAGGGGGATCGCGAAAAGGCGCTCCGGATCGACATCGACCGGAGCGCCTCCGCACTCTTTCCGTTGCTTACCATGCGCCGCATCGGCGCACGTTACTTCTGTCGCATCACCTCTCCGCCCGTCGCGCGCTCAGGCCGGAGCCGGCTTGGGCTTGAGTGCGTCCAGCGCCTGCTGGAGTGTGCTGCCGCTCGGCACCGTGCCGTTCGGCGTCAGGTGATTAATCAGCGCGGGGAGCGCCGTGGAGAGCTGGGTCGTGACCGTCTCCGGCGCAACGCCCAGTTTGCTGGCGATCAACTGAATCCTCTCCGGCCCCAGCACCTTGGTGATCTGATCCGCGCTGATCGGCTGGTTGGCGCCCGTGCTGATCCACGACGACACGACCGTGCCGAGCCCGTGATTCTCGAACGCCTGCACCAGGCCGGGTAAACCGCCCGTGGCCGGGTTGTTCACCAGGTCCGCGACGTGGCCCAGGAGTCCGGGGTGCTGCCCGGTCGCGCCTCCGAGCGCGGCCGAGAGCTGTGACGACAACTGATCGAGCAAGCTCATTGCCTATCTCCAATCGAAACGATGTTCGGAGCTCGAGCGGGGGTCATTCCGGGATGTCCTTCAGCCACTGCTGGACGCCCCCGTGCTTGGAGCACGCACCGCGGTGATGCTTGGCGTGGGAGTAGGATCCGTCCTTGCACTCCGCGCTGGCATCGGCCGGAGCGCCGGCCGGAGGAGTAGTCGTGGCCACGCTGGTCTTCGGGGCGGCCGTTGTCTTGGCGGGGGCCGGCGCGGCGGCGGCGGCGGCAGCCGGAGCCGCAGCGGTCGGCGCGGACGCGGTCTTGGTCGGCGGCGCCATCGTCTTGGACTTGCTGTCGGCCAGCCAATCGCCCACGCCGCCATGACCTTTGCAGGCGCCGCGGTGCGAGGCGCTGGTGGAGTAGCTCCCGTCCTTGCACTTGGCGGTCGCATCGGCGGGGGCGGGTCCGGTGGAAGCTGTCTCGGTGGGCGCTGCGGTCTTGCTGGTGCTGGTCGCTTTACTGCCGGACTTGGTCTCGGCGAGCCAGTCGGCAACGCCGCCATGGCCCTTGCAGGCCCCGCGGTGAGAGGTGCTGGTCGAGTAGGTGTCGTCCTTACACTTGGCGGTGGCGCCGGCCGGCGCCTGCGCCGCCAGCACCGAGGCGGCGCTCAGGCCGACCAGGGTGCCGACGACAATGCCCCAGAAATGCTTATGCATGGAAGAATCCTCGCTAGATGACGGGTGCCGGCTCAGCGGACGAAGCGGAGCAGGAACAGGAGCACGATGGCTCCGACGATAGACATCAGGAACCCTGCCGGGTGGAACTTGGAGCCCTCGGCTGGCTTGGAGATGAGCGATCCGAGAAAGCCTCCGAGCCAGGAACCGGCGATGCCGACGATGATGGTCAGCGGAAGACCGACGTGGTCCGCTCCCGGGAGGAGGGCCCTGGCACACAGCCCGACGACGAAACCGACGATAATCGACCAGAGAATGTGGAAGATGCTCATGGATGCGCTCCGTCACAGGGGAGACTCGGGATCTGCCGGTGCGAAGGTACTGCGGGGTTCAGGAGCGTGTAAGGCCAGGATCTGGTCGGGGGGGCTTGCAGGATTCGGAAACACCTGATTTTTTGGGGTCGCGCAATTGTTCGTTGGGTACCATTAAGCCATTGTCATATAAAGCGTTATGCTGCACGCCCACCAAGTGGCACACCTGTTGCCTTGTCGGTGGTCGGAGACGTGAAGCACTCCCGGCTCCTCGTGCAGCATCCACTTTCTACGGAGGCAGTATGTCGAACCGCAAGGGCTTCACGCTGATCGAGCTTCTGATCGTGGTCGTGATCATCGGCATCTTGGCCGCGATCGCGATTCCGAAGTTCGCCAACACCAAGCAGAAGGCCGTCAAGTCGAGCATGATCTCGGATCTGCGGAACCTGGCGACGGCGCAGGAGGCGTTCTACGCCGACTCCTCGAAGTATGCCACGACCTACGGCACCACGATCGCCACGGGGCAGGTGAACTTCGCCCCCAGCCAGAAGAACACGCTGGTGATCAACACCGCCTCGAACGCGAGCGGGTGGGCGGCGACGATCTCCAACCCGGGCTACTCGCCGGGCGCGTGCGGCATCTTCGTCGGCTCGACCTTCTCGGCCTCCGGCACCCCGGCCGTGGCCACCCAGGAAGGCATCGGCGTCTGCCCGTAAGCGGACTGTGACGACGAAAGCTGGGAGGGGCATGGGTGGTGCAAGCCGCCCATGCCCTTTGCTCTAGAACGGAAAGTTCGGGTGCCGGGCACCCGCGCGCCCGGTCCTACGGACCGAGCGCGCAACCCGTTCCAATTGGTCTGGAAGAAGGGGTAGGTCCATGGCGTTGCCGGCCGGCCGGCCGTAGGAGCGCAGGTGCGGAGATCCCCGCGCTCGCTCCGCACGGAGCTCCTGGTGAACCTCGGGTTCGTCACCTCTGCGGCGGTGATCCTCGTCGGGCTCACAACCGTGGTTCTCGCCGGCGGCGACCTCCAGGAAACGCTCGAGCCGCTCCTGATCCTCTGGCTCGGAAGCACGGTGGTCTTCGTGCTCTTCGGGGCCTACGTGGTCCGGCGGTTGGTGGTCGTCCCGCTTCAGCGTCTATCGGCCGAGGCCGACACGTTCGCGGCAGGACGGCTGGACGAGAGCCCGACCGGCTACGAGAGCGCGGAACTGACCCATCTGTCCGGCCGATACCGGGCAATGGCCGAGAGCTTGCTGGATGCACAGAGCCAGATGGTGCGAGTCGAGAAGCTCGCCGGGATCGGATCCCTCGCGGCCGGCGTCGCCCACGAGGTCAGGAACCCGCTCGGTGCGGTCAGCACCTACGTCGATGTCCTCCATCGGCGTGGCGTGGACCCTGAGGTAACGGACGCAATGCGCGGCGCGATCGCGCGAATTGAGCGGACCGTCCAGAGTCTCCTGAGCTATGCGCGGCCGGGGGTGGCGGATGGTGTCGCCGAGCTCAATGAGGCCGTGCGGGCCAGCCTCGATTTCCTGGGCGCGCAGGGGCTCTTGAAGGAGCAGAGGCTGACGGTGGAGCTGGAGCCCGATCTCCCGCCGGTTCGGGGCGATCGTCACCTGCTCGAGCAGGTGGTGGTGAACCTCGTGGTGAACGCCTGTCAGGCGGCGCCCAAGGGCATCCTCGTGGTGGGGACGACCCGCGACCGGTTCGAGTCCCGCCAGCGCATCGCGCATCGCATCCGCGAAGGCGAGACCTCGCTGGAGACGCGCAACGGGCAGCACCGAAGCTGGTCGAGCCGACCGCGCCGTCCCGAGGTGGCGCCAGGGACCCCGGGCGTGCTGCTCTACGTCGCGGACGACGGCCCGGGAGTGCGGGAGCAGGACCGGGAACGTGTCTTCGACCCGTTCTACACCACCAAAGACCCGGGCGAGGGCACCGGACTGGGTCTGGCCATCGTCGCCCGCACCGTCCACGACGCGGGCGGTACCGTGTGGGTGGATCGCGCCCGTGAAGGTGGTGCGGTGTTCAAGGTGTTCATCCCGATTGCGCTGCAGCCTGGGCCGGCAGCCGGGGAGTCGAGCTATGCGACTGCTGATCGTTGACGACGACGCTGACCTGCGCCAGTCCCTGAGCCTCCTGCTCCGGGAGTCGGGCTACGAGGTCGTAGCGGAGGCCGACCCCGAGGAAGCGCTTCGGCGCGCCGTCGCCGAGGAGTTCGATCTTATCCTCTGCGACGTCAAGATGCCGAGGATGGACGGCCTCGCCTTTCTGCGCCGGTACCGCGCGGATCGCGGCGCCGCGTTGATCATCATGATGAGCGCCTACGGCACCGAGGACGCGGCACTCGCCGCCATGCGCGAAGGCGCCTACGACTACTTGCGCAAGCCGTTCCGTCCCGACGAAGTGATCATGACCGTCCGCAAGGCGGAGGAGCGGGAGCGGCTCCGGCGCGAGGTCGAAACGCTGCGGTCGAGCCTGGGCGCGGATGCGGTGCGCGAGCTGGTCGTGGCCGAGAGCCGAGTGATGCGCGATCTCCTCGAGCTCGCGAGCCGGGTGGCTCGGCACAACACCACCGTGCTGATCACCGGCGAGAGCGGCACCGGCAAAGAGGTGCTCGCCAAGGCCATCCACCGGATGAGCCCCCGCCATGAGATGAGCTTCACCGCCATCAACTGCGCGGCCATCCCCGAGCAGTTGCTCGAGGCGGAGCTGTTCGGCCACACCAAGGGCGCGTTCACCGGTGCCACGGCCGACCGGGCAGGATTGTTCGAGTCGGCGCACCAGGGCACGCTGCTGCTCGACGAAATCGGTGATCTGCCGCTCGGGCTCCAGGCCAAGCTCCTTCGCGTGCTGGAGGAGGGCGAGATCCGCCGGATCGGCAGCCGGGAAGACAAGAAGGTGGACGTGCGGGTGATCGCCGCCACGGGCAAAGCGCTGGATCAAGCCGTGGCGCGGGGCGAGTTCCGCGCCGACCTCTACTACCGGCTCGACGTCGTCCGGCTGCACATTCCGCCGCTGCGCGAGCGACCCGACGACATCTCCGCCCTGCTGACCCACTTTGCGCGACAGGCCGCGCAACGTCTCGGGCACCTGGTGAGCATCACGCCCCAGGCCCTGGTGATGCTCTCCCAGCACTCCTGGCCCGGCAACGTGCGCGAGCTGCGGAACGCCGTGGAGCGCGCCGCCGTGCTGGGCGGAGCCAAGCCGCTGGACTGCGTCGATTTCGCGCTGGGGAACGGCAACGGGAAGAACGGTGCCGCCCATGTGCCGTCAAACGGCTCCTATGACCTTCGCACCCAGGTCGAGGAGGTAGAGCGCGCCCTCATCCTGCGCGCGCTCGACGCCTCCAAGGGCAATCGGCGCGAAGCCGCGCAGCTCCTGGGCATCAGTCTGCGGACGCTGTTCTATAAGCTCCGCAGGACCCACGTGTCGTAGGCATTGCGTCGCCCCGCAATTTTAGGCTCCTGGCCGCCGGCGCCGTGGTACGCTGTCTGCCTGCCCATCGAGTATCTCTGAGCGGGTTCAGCGGAGGGATGAGCAGGTGAGCAAGACCGGCATGCGCGGCTACAGCATCACCGAGGTTCTGGTGGCGGTCCTCGTCCTTGGCGTCGGGGTTACTGCGCTGGTCAGCTCATCCGCGCTCGTCAGCCGCCAGATCGGGCGCGGGCGCACCCTCACCATCGCCACCGAAGTCGCCACCCAGCGTCTCGAAACCCTCCGCCTTCTCGCCCGCCCGATCAACAACGAGGCGCCGTGCACCCGTGCCGAGTTTGCGGGCAGCGCCGCGCCTGACACCGTGCGCGGCGTCGTCGAATCGTGGACGGTCACGGGCAGCGGCAACAGCCGCGCGCTCGCCGTGACCGTCGCTTATCCCCGCAGCGGCGGCATGAGCACGTTCACACTGTCGTCCCGCGTGGGATGTTACTGACATGCGGTGGCGCCGCGGGTTCGCGTTGGCCGAGCTGATCGTGGCCATGGTGCTTTTCCTGATCGTCTCGGGCACCGTCTTCTCATTGCTCAACCACACGCAGCGGGTCGCCAGGGCCCAAGCCGAGCGGGTCGACATTCAGGGCAACCTGCGCGCCGGCGCGCTCATCATACCGGCCGAGCTCCGGATGCTCGGGTACGATTCGGTTCCCGGCAGCGCCACCGTCGGCTCGGACATCGTCGCCATGGGGTCGGACAGCATTGTGGTCCGCGCCGTCCGCTCGAGCGGCATCATCTGCCAGCTCGCCTCCAACACGCTCACGATCGACACCGCCGCATCGCGCTACTACTCGGCCACCAGGCTGCCGGTGAGCGGCGGGCGGGACCAGCTGATGCTCTTTCTCGAGCTCGATCCCGCCACCACCGCGGACGACCGGTGGGTGTCCGGCCGCCCCATCACCAGCGTCGGGCCCGGAGTCTGTAGCACGGCCTACGGATCGCGGCCGGGGCTCCGGCTCGGCACGTTGCTCGGCGCCACGGGCCATGCCGACAGCCTGACGATCGGCGCGCCGTTCCGTACGTACGAGGTCATGGTGTACCGCCTCTACCAGAGCGGATCCACCCACTATCTCGGCGCCCGGTCGGCGAGCGCGGGAGAGGCCGCCCTTCAGCCGATGCTCGGCCCGCTCACCCCCAACGGATTCCGCCTCGACTATTACGACTCGACGGGCACCGTCCCCGCCGCGCGGCCGGCGGATGTCCGAAGCATCCAGGTCACGCTGATCGGGCAGTCGGATCAGCGTGTCACCGGCACCGGTGCGGGCAGCCCCACGGTCGCCACCGACAGCGTCGTCACCCGGGTCACCCTTCGCAATGCGCTCCGCTGATCGCCGGGTGGCCGAGGCCCTGCCCTGCCGGCCCCGGAGCGAGCGCGGGATTGCGCTCGTCATCGCGATCGTCGCGCTCGTCGTGATCGGCGCCATCGTGGCGGGCACCTTCTTCGTGAGCAGCCTGGAGCAGAAGACGGCGGGGAACGCGGTCTTCGCGGCGCAGGCTTACCAGTCCGCCGAGGCCGGCATCGTCGGCACGGTGGCTCACTGGGATCCAGCGTACAACACGCTGCCCGTGGACGCGAGCATCACGCCGCCGGCGGATTCGATTGCGCGCGGGACATACGCCAACGTCACGATCTCCCGGCTCAACCCCAATCTCTTTCTGGTCCGCTCCGTCGGGACCCGGCGTGGTGCAACCCAGACACTCGCGAGCGTGCTCCACCTGGTCACGGTCGATCCAGGGGTGTCGGCGGCGCTCACCACCGCGACGGACGTCGGCCTGACCGGGCCCGTAGCGATCGACGGTGCCGAGCTGGCTCCGGCCGGCTGGACGGCCTGTACGCCGGCGGCTGGCGCGGCCGGCATCAGGACCGCCGGGGCCGTGCACCCGAGCGGTTACCCGGGCATCGCGGGCGCGCCGGCCACCGCGCAGCACGACTCGTCGATCACGGACACTGTGATCCACACGCCGTTCGACAAACTGCGGGGGGTGGCCACCCTCTCGCTGTCCGGCGGGTCCGGGGCCGGTCACTACTCGACGTTCACCAACGTCGGCCCGAGCGCGAGCGGCTCCCCGGTCAGCTGCAACCGCCTCGACCCGAACAACTGGGGCGAGCCGCTCCGGACCGGTGGCCACATCGCCGCGTGCACCGGCTATGCGCCGGTGGTCTACATCGACGGCAACGCCAGGATTGATGGATCGGGCCGCGGCCAGGGTATCCTGCTCGTCGGGGGTGATCTCTCGCTTTCGGCGGGTTTCTCGTGGGTCGGTCTGGTGATCGCGACGGGCGAGGTGACGATCACCGATGGGAACGGAGCCGTGACCGGCGCCATCTTCGCGCGCGGCGCGAATTTCGTGAGCACGGGGAGCGTGGCCGGCGCACCGGCGGTGTCGTACTCGAAGTGCGCGCTCGATTACGTGCTCCGGGCTGCGGCGGTCGCCCGGCCGCTGCCGACGCGGGCCTGGCTGCAGGTGTTCTGACGAGTATCGCGCATGCGGTGATGCGGGGGTGGCCGTGGCGTGGTCACCCCCGCCGTTTTTAGGGCGTGGACGGGCCTCGGGCAATAGGAGAGACGGGTTGCGAAACGGGAGGCGGAGGTGCGCGAGATCTGGCGCGATGGCGGTGGAATCGTTATCCGTAAGCCATTGATTTATAATGGCTTAAACGCCAGTATCCGGGGGCGGCACATGGGTTGCACCCGAGGTGCAAGTCGGTTCCCGATTTTGGGGACCAGCGCTCAGGATTCAGATAGCGAACCCGAGACGCACAGCGGGAGCAGGTGACAGGTCGCCGCGGGGTCCGCCTCAACGGAGTCCCGTAAATACTGATGCCGCTTGCGCTTGAATGAGCTCGTGCAACGTGATCATGTGATTGACAATCCGTTGGTGCTGTGGTAGCGTAGCTCGTTAACCCCTATAACAATCGGGCACCTATGGCACTGTTCGGTCGGAGCTCGAGCACGGTGGGCCTCGACATCGGGAGCGGGCTGATCAAGCTCGTTCAGGTGTCCCATCGGTCCGGCGAGCCGGTCCTCACGAAAGTGGCGTTCGCGTCCGTCGTGAGCGATGCGATCGTCGAGGGCGAGGTCATGGACCCCGCGCTCGTGGGCGACGCTATCAAGGGCCTGATGGCCACGGCCGGCATCAAGACCAAGCAGGTGGTATGTGCCGTCGGCGGTCGCGACGTGATCATCAAGAAGATCGCGATGGACCGGATGAAAGAGACGGAAGCGCGCGAGGTCATTCGTTGGGAGGCCGAGCAGCACGTGCCGTTCGACATGGACAACGTGGAGCTCGACTTCCAGATCCTGGACCCGGACGGCGAGGGGCTCCAGATGACCGTGCTGCTGGTCGCCGCCAAGCGCGAGCTGATCGAGACCAAGCTCGCCCTGCTCGCCGAGATCGGGCTCGAGCCCAGCATCATCGACGTGGACGCGTTCGCGCTCCACAACGCCTTCGAGGTCAACTACCCCGAGGCCATGCGCGGGGTGGTGGGTCTGGTCAACATCGGCCACGAGACCACCAACATCAACATCCTCGACGACGGCATCCCGGTTCTGACCCGCGACATCCCCATCGGCACCCGCCGCTTCCGCGAAGACCTTCAGCGCGAGCGCGGTGTGTCCGCCGACGACGCCGACAAGATGCTCCAGGGCGCCGAGCCGAGTGATCTGCTCG
>DATBQV010000031.1:0-12040 GCA_036560625.1 Gemmatimonadales bacterium | reverse complement strand
AGACTACTGCTGGGTCGGTGCAACGCCATGCAAGGCCCATGCAACAGATCCGGCGGCCCCGTCCCGGGCAGGTAGGGGGCCTGCATATGGCGCTGCCTGATACCGACTTCGCCTCGGATTGCTTGCCGCCCGGTCACTGGTCCTTACTTTGCAGAGGCGGGGGGCCGTGCCCGCAAGACGCAAGAGATTCGGGGCAGTAGCCGACCGCCAGCCCCTCGATCGCCGCAACCTTCGGAGCGTCCGACGCTTATGTCCCGCAACCTGATACCCTCGAACGAGCCGCCCGCGCACATGGCTCCGGCCTCGCCCCAGCTTCCGGTGGCGGCGCCCGACCTGAGTCCCATCCAGGCTGAGGACGGATCTGAAGGGTTTCAGTGGCACCGCTACGTGTCGGCCCTCCGGCGCTATAAGTGGCTCATCCTCCTCATCACGGCGCTCGGCACCGGCGGCGGTGTCTTCGCCACCCGGTTCCTGATCCCCGAATACCAGGTTCAGGCCACGATCTGGATCGAGTCCCCGCCGAGGAACGACGGACCCATCCGCGCCCAGGGGCTGCTCGAGTCCTACGCCTGGGTCGAGCTGCTCAAGACGTACACGGTGCTGGACTCGGTCGTTCAGAAAGAGCGCCTCTATCTCGCGCACGACCCGCAGGACTCGGTCGCGTTCAAGAACTTCGCGCTCATGGCGCGTTTCCGGCCGGGTTCCTACGTGCTGACCGTCGATCGGACGCAGCATGGCCTCACGCTCAAGACCAAAGAGGGCCTGCTGGTTCAGACCGGCGTGGTCGGCGATTCGATCGGCCAGCGGGTCGGTCTGGCCTGGCGTCCCGAGGCCGCCGTGCTCAAGGCTGGACGCACGTATGAGTTCAACGTGAGCACCCCGCGCGACGCGTCCCAGGCGCTGAGCGGCCAGCTCACGACGATGATGGCCCAGGACGGCAACTTCCTGCGCCTTCAGCTCACGGGTGCTGATCCCGTGCGCCTCACCAACACGATGAACGCGCTCTCGGACCAGTTCGTCGCAGTGGCCGCCGACCTGAAGAAGCGGAAGCTCACCGAGCTGTCCCGAATCCTCGCCGAGCAGGTCGCGTCCGTGGGCCAGCAGCTGCGGGACGCCGAGACCAAGCTCGAGAGCTACAAGGTGGCGACGATCACCCAGCCGAACGACGCCACGCCCATCAATCCGGGCGTCACCGTCGGCACCGGCACCGTCATCGGTCAGTATTTCACCCAGAAGGTCCAGGCCGACGAGATGAAGCGGGACCGCGAGAACATCGAGCGGGTCCTGCGGGAATCGCAGAACGGCACCGTGCCGATCGACGCGTTCCAGACCATTCCGTCCGTGCGGACCGCCCCCGACTTCACCCGGGCGCTGACCGAGCTGGCCGACGCCGAGGCCAACCTCCGGGCGCTCCGCTTCAAGTACACCGACGACTACAAGCCGGTGAAGGATCTGGCCGATCGAGTCCAGACGCTCAAGACCCAGATCATCCCGGTCTACGCCAATACGCTCATCTCGGCGCTGCGCGCGCAGCAGACGGACCTCGAGACCCGCATCGGGGCGCAGTCCCAGGAGCTGCAGCAGATCCCCAGCCGGATGATCAACGAGGCGCGGCTTGACCGCGAGGTCAAGAGCATGCAGTCGATCTACACCGACCTGCAGGCCCGCTACGAGCAGGCCCAGCTGGCCGAGGCGAGCGCCATCCCGGACGTGCGCATCCTCGACCCGGCCGTTCAGCCCGAGAGCCCGAGCCGCAACGACGCGCCCCGGATCATCTTCCTGGCGTTCATGGGCAGCATGGGCGCCGCGGTGGGCCTGGCGCTGTTGCTCGACCGCCTGGACAAGCGCTTTCGCTATCCGGACCAGGTCACCAACGAGCTGGGGCTCAGCATCCTCGGCGCCGTGCCGGCCATCAACAAGCTGAAGCGCGGCAGTGTGGATCTCGAGGAGACGGCACACGTTGTCGAGGCGTTCCGCGGCATCCGGCTCAACATCGTGCACTCCTACGGCGCGGCTGGGCCGGTCATGCTGACGATCTCGAGCCCCTCCCCGGGCGACGGCAAGTCCCTGGTCTCGTCCAACCTCGCGCTCTCGTTCGCCGAGGCCGGCTATAAGACCCTGCTCATCGACGGCGACATCCGCCGGGGCGAGCTGCACCGGATGTTCCGCGCGGAGCGCATCCCGGGCCTGCTCGATTACCTGATGAAGTCGGCCACGCTCGACCAGATTCTGCGGCCGACCAGCAAGCGGAACCTCACGGTGCTCCCGTGCGGCACCCGGCGCCAGCACGGGCCGGAGCTGCTCGGCTCGGCGCTCATGAACGAGCTGATGGCCACGCTCAAGACCCGCTTCAGTGTGATCATCGTGGACAGCCCGCCGCTGGGCGCCGGCATCGATCCGTTCGTGCTCGGCACCGCTACGGGCAACATGGTGCTCGTGCTGCGATCCGGAGAGACCAACCGCGAGATGGCGGAGGCCAAGCTCAAGGTGCTGGATCGACTGCCGATCCGGGTCCTTGGTGCGGTGCTGAATGACATTCGGGCGGGCGGCGTCTATCAGTACTACGGCTACGTGTACGGCTATGTGGCGGACGAGGAAAAGCCGGGGCAGCTGACCGCGGGATCCAGCGAGGCGACGCCTACGTCTTGAGCGGGACCGTCTCGACCCCGCGGACCCGCTGACCATCGGGGCTCCGCAGGAGGTCGTGCAGGGCGGTGATGGCGCAGTCGAGGAGCTGGATGGCGTCGAGGGACGAGGTGGCGAAGTCGGGCACCGCGCAATAGCCGGCGCGAACCTTCAGCGTCGCGCCGCCCGTGCGGCCCGCCGCCGGCAGCCCCTCGATCACCCCGGCAAGACGGTTCACGAGTTTCACCGCGCCCTGGGCACCGGTCGCCGGCGCAATGACGGCGAACTCGCGACCGTCCAGCCGGCCCAGCGCGTCGGACGAGCGGCCGGCCTCACGAAGCGCCTGGCCGACAAGCCCCACCAGCCCCTCCGCCCCGCCCTCCGCCGATTCGATCTCGGATTCCAGCACCACGCAGGCGAGCGGATCGTGGCGCCGGGACGCTCCCGCGCCGATCTCCCGCGCACGGCGCGAGAGACCCGCCCGGTTGTAGAGCCCGGTGTCCGGATCGAGCAGACGTTCACCGCGGAGCCGGTCGCTGGCCAGCTTGGCTTGGACAAACGTGCGCAGTTTGAGGAGCAGGGCCTCGCCGTCGATCGGTTGGCCGAAGAACTCCCAGGCCCCGGCCTCGAATGCCTCGAGGCGCTGCGCGCGTCCCGCCGGCCCCGCGGTTGTGATCACGATGGGCGTGGTCGGCCCGAGCTCGCGATCACTCCGCAGCTCCCGGCACACGTCGAAGCCGTGCATGTCCGGCATCTGGGCGTCGAGAATGACCACGTCGGGGAGTTCGCCCCGGGCTCGTTCGAGCGCTTGAGCGCCGGTGAATGCACGGATTACCGCGAAACCATTGGGTTCGAGCGCGCTCTCCAGCGATCGGGCCGACCATTCCTGGTCGTTCGCAATCAGTACAAGCGGAGAGTCACCGTTACGGGCTCGAGTGGCCATTCGGCACGCGGATTCGAGGGTTGGCTGAGGGAAGGCATCCCGGGGTTCTACATCCCGCTCGCAGGACTCGTGCGACCCTGATGCCCCCAGCTAAGGACAAACATTCCAATCGCTTAGCTCAAATACACCACGGCTGTCACCGACCAATTTCGCGGGGCCGGCGCAACACTATGATGGTTCTTGCGCTACACCAGCGATCGAACCGGGACTGTGGCGGTGTCAACCACGGATTCTGTGGCCTC
This sequence comes from Gemmatimonadales bacterium, assembly GCA_036560625.1. Taxonomy (GTDB): domain Bacteria; phylum Gemmatimonadota; class Gemmatimonadetes; order Gemmatimonadales; family GWC2-71-9; genus DASQPE01. Next base: position 8,230 of record DATBQV010000031.1, on the reverse strand, counting down.
TGTGCAACGCGCCGCGCTCGGCAGGCGCGGGCCGCTGGTGGGGGCCGACGTGGCTATCACTAGTTATGACACATTGTTGGGTGCTGTCAAGCCAGGCGCCGATTGGCTCGCCTGGCTAGCTCGGCTGGCGGCGCTAACTTTGAAGGGGTTTCGTCCCCGCGAGCGCCCGCCCCGGCGGATCCAGCCGGAGCCCGCGCCAAGGGTGCAAGATTTCGCAGTTTGCCACGGACCACGTGAAGCGAATGTATCCAGGCGAGCCCGCCCATCCCGAATCGGACGCCAGCGACCCCGCCAAGCCGGCCGGGGCCGCTCGGTTGCTCGATGATTCGCTCCGGCGCCTGCGGTCGCGGTTCAGCCGCCGTCTGGCGTCGTTCGGGCTCGGGGAGGGGCAGTCGCCGTTGCTGACCGATAGCGTCGACTCGCTCGACGCCGAGGGAAACCCGCGGTGAGGCCGTTGGGCCAGCGCGGGTGAGAGCCATCACAGGCATCCCGCCCAAGCAGTGTAACCTTTGGCGCGTCCAGGGTGATCCGCCCAAATGCGCGCCGGAGCGAATCTTGCTGGGTGGGGAGCCGATTCAAGGGCGCCCCAACGCGCTCTGCGGCCTTTCCCATTCAAGGTCAGGAACCCGGATGCCAAGACTGGTCACCGCGATCGTCGCCGCAGGCCTGATCATCGGTTTCGGAACGCGCCCCGTCGCCGCGCAGCAGGCAACCGAATCCCGCGCTCTGGCCACCCGCGCCGAGCTCGACAGCCTGCTCAAGGGCGGCACCGTGAGCGCTGACGAGGCAACCGTCATCCGTGACCGGCTCAAGAACGGCGACTTCGCCCCGGGCGATCGCATCGTGATCCACGTGGCGCAGGAACAGACGCTCAACGACACCTTCCCAGTACGGGCGGGTCGGGTGCTGATCCTCCCGAACCTCGACGAGATCTCGATGGCCGGCGTCCTGCGCTCCGAGGCCCAGACCTATCTGACCGCGCAGATCGCCAAGTACGTGAAGGACCCCACCGTCATCGTCGACCCGCTGATCCGGGTCTCGATCCTCGGCGCAGTCGCGCGGCCGGGCTTCTACACCGTTCGAGCCGACATGCTCGCGAGCGAGGTGATCATGGCCGGCGGCGGCCCCGCAGGTAACGCCAACCTGCGCAATGCCGTCATTCGCCGGAACGGAACCGTCGTCCGGGATCAAAAGGAGCTCGCGGTCGCCTTCAATCGCGGCGTCTCGCTGGACGCCCTGAATCTCCAGGCGGGCGACGAGATCTACGTCGGCGAGAAGGGCAATGCCCGCAACACGATCGCGTACGTCGCGGCGATCTCCGGTGCCATTCTCGCCGTGGTTGCGATCGCCCGGCTGTTCTAAACGAGCGTTGTAATGGGATCCTCGATGTCCGCTTTGAGAGGCAGCCAGTCGTCTCTGCCCGCGACACCCGACCAGGTCGAGAGGGCCGGAGCCCGGCCGTTCGGCCTGGAACCGGCCCATTCGACCCGGGGGGAAACCGTCGCGAGCGCCGGAGCGTGGATCCGCCAGGGCGTGAACATGGCGCTGGCGGCCCTCGCACTCGTCGTGCTGTCGCCGATCCTGCTGGTGATCGCCGTGCTGGTGAAGATGACGTCCCGCGGACCCGTCTTTTATACCCAGGAGCGGGTCGGCCTCGACCGCCGCGGCCGCTCGCAGCGGTCGACCAATCATCGCCGCGCGCTCGATCTCGGCGGCCAGCCGTTCACGATCTACAAGTTCCGCACGATGTACGTGAACGCCGAGCACAAGACCGGCGCCGTCTGGGCCGCCAAGGACGATCCGCGGGTCACGGAGGTCGGCAAGTTCCTCCGCCAATACCGGCTCGACGAGCTGCCTCAATTGATCAACGTGCTCAAGGGCGACATGAGCATCGTCGGTCCGCGGCCCGAGCGGCCGACCATCTTCGCCCAGCTCCGGGCCAACATCGCCGAGTATCCGCTGCGGCAGCGCGCCAAGCCCGGCATCACCGGCCTCGCGCAGATCAATCAGCACTACGACGCCTGTCTGGAGGACGTCCGGAAGAAGGTGCAGTTCGACCTCGAGTACATTCAGCGCCAGAGCCTGCTCGAGGACCTCAAGATCATGGTGAAAACCGTCCCCGTGGTTCTGCTGCGCCGGGGCGGCTGGTAATTCCCCTGTGACGGCCGTCCCCGAAGCTGCGCCTCGGCTGCGGGTCTGGCCGGGCCGCGCGGGCGTGCCGTTCGCTCTCGCCGCCGCCGCGTTCGTCGCTCTCTTTGCCCAACCCGCCCTGCTCCTCGCCCGCGATTGGTGGAACGACAGCGAGGCCGGCCACGGACTCCTTCTGGCGCCGCTGGCGGTATGGCTGGCCTGGCGCGATCGCCCCAGCCAGCCACAGACCGCGAACCCGCGGCTCGGCACGAGCCTGCTGGTCGCGGCGATTCTGCTGCGCTACGTCGCGGGGCTGGCGGCGGAGCTGTTCACCCTCCGGTTCTCGATCGTCCTCGCGCTGGCCGGCCTCACCGTGTTCTGGCTCGGCGAGCGGCAGCTCCGCCGCTGGTGGCTGCCGTTCGCGCTGCTCACACTCTCGATTCCGCTGCCGGCGCTCGTGACGAATGCGCTCACGCTCCCGCTTCAGTTCAAGGCGTCGGCCCTCGGGGCGGCTCTGCTCGAGTGGCGGCACGTGCCCGTGCGGCTGTCCGGAAACGTGATCCAGCTCCCTGGCCGCCAGCTCTTCGTGACCGAAGCGTGCAGCGGCATTCGGTCGCTCGTCGCCCTGCTGAGCCTTGGTGTCCTCGTAGGCGGGCTGTGGCTGCGCACGCCGATCGGCCGCCTGGGCGTGCTGGCCCTCGCCGTACCGGTCGCGGTGGTCGTCAACGCGGTTCGGGTCTTTTTGACGGGATTCCTGGTCTACTTCCTGAACCCGGCGATGGGCGAAGGCTTCATGCATCTCACCGAGGGCTGGCTGCTCTTTCTGGTCGCCTTCTCGGTCCTCGGCGCCGGAGCCTGGGGAATCGCGTGGCTCGAGCACCTCGCCGCGAGGAGCCGTCATGCGGTCTGACTGGCGGCAGTACCTCCCCGCGGGCGTTCTGGCAGCGGGCTGCTTGCTCGTGGTGGTCGGCGCCAACAGCCAGCAGGCCCTGCCGCTGCGCGCCCCCCTGAGCCAGCTCCCGGCGCGCTACGAAGGCTATGACAGCCGGAACGAGGTCATCACGCCCGAGGAGCAGCGCGTCGCCGGGATGTCGTCGTACTCGCTTCGGACCTTCACGCGCGACTCGGCCACGGCGTTTACCGTCTACGTCGGCTACTACGAGCGACAGGTCCAGGGCAAGACGATCCATTCGCCCAAGAACTGTCTCCCCGGCGCCGGGTGGGAAGCGGTCTCGTCCGGAGAACAGGTCCTGGCGACGTCGCTCGGACCGGTGCTGGTGAACCGGTACCTGCTGGTCAACAAGCAGCAGCGCGCGCTGGTCTACTACTGGTATCAGGGCCGGGGGCGAGTCGAGTCAAATGAATACCGCGTGAAGCTGCAGCTGCTCCGGGACTCGGCGCTGCGAGGGCGGAGCGACGAGGCCCTGGTACGCGTGGTCGTCCCGCTCCGCTCTGCCGATGCCGACGCGGCGGCCGGCGAGCTGGGCGCCCGCGTCAGCGCCGATCTGATCCCCCGGGTGGCGGAAGTCCTGCCTTCCTGATTCCACGCTCGCGCACGGCCGCCTCGACCGTAGCGGGCGAACCCACGATATTGCGGTATCCTCTAGTCGGAGAATCCCGGCGATGGCCCTTTCAAGGGGTCGGTCAATCGTGTGGGTGCTGTACGCCGTCGCGCTGGCGCTGCTCGTTTCCCCGCTCGTCGATCTGATCGGGGCCGTCTGGCCGGCCCGGATGAGCGAAGTGAGCTGGCGCTTCGGAGCGTTCGGTCTCACGACCAGCGCGCTAATCAGCCCGATTCTGGGCTTCGCCTTCCTCAAGATCGGCGGGGTGCTGCTCGAGCACCGCGGCGTGGTCCGGACGGTCGCAGTCGTCGACCTCGTCCTCCTGCTGCTGCTCCTCGTGGGACTCGGCTTTTTCGCCCTCGATTTCCTCCAGCTCAGGGCAACGCTCGCCGCGTCGAGCCTCGCGCAATACGACATGGCGGGATTCAAGGCGGCGGTGAACGGCCTGATCGAGCTGACCGTGCTGGGCTGGATGGGGGTGGCGGGCTTGCGGGCCTCCGCCCATGGCGGCAAGCCGGCCGGAGGGCACGGCAGCCGCGGCGAGGCCGGGCTCATTGTCGGCATGCCACCGAGCGAGCAGAAGCCCGAGCTGCTCTAGCCCGCCGCCGAACCCGACGCGTCGGCCGGCGTGCCCGGCCGGCGGGTCGGCTCCCAGATGGGATTCCGTTCGCCGCGAAGCGCCTTGGCCCACGCCCGCAGCGCGGCCGCGTTGACTGCGAGAATGAAGCCGGAGAGGGCAATCGGCGCCGGCGCCTTGCGTCCGTCGGGCCACCGCATGCCCACCACACCCAGCCCCATCACCAGCCCGATCCCCAGCACCAGCAGCGCGGCAACCAGAGAATGGGGGCTCAGCAGCGAGAGCCCGAGCAGCAGGCCCGGCAGGGTGAGATGCACCAGCCACCGGCAGAGCTTGTGACTGAAGAGCATCAGCGCAAAGCTGCCGTAGCGAAACGGGTTGAGCAGGGCGCGCTTGTACCAGAGCGTCTCGAGGCCGCGCGCCATCGTGCGGATCTTCCGGCGGTACTCGGAGCGAAGCGACGTCGTGCGGGGCACGAGGCAGACGGCTTCGTCCACGGACACCGTGCGGTAGCCCAGGAGACGCGCCCGGAGCGGTGAGGCAAAATCGCGGCTCAATGCTTCGGGGAACGCAGGATTGATGATGGTGCGACGGATCGCATAGAAGCACCCGCTCGCGCCGACGATCGAACCCACCCGCGTCTCGAGCGAGCGCACCCACATCTCGTAGCCCACGTACCCCGACTCACCCTGGTTCATCTCCGCCCGAACGTCCCCAACGCTCACGTCCCGCCCCGAGGCGGCACCTATGCCGGGATCCTGGAACGCCCGGATCAGCGGCTTGAGCGATCCGGGCAGGATCCGGATGGTCGCGTCTGTGTTGACGATGATCTCGCCACTGAGGTGGCCGAACGCGGCGTTCTCCGCCGCCGTCTTGCCGCCGCGCGTCGGCAGCGCCAGCAGCTCGATGCCCCGGTCTGCGTAGCGACGGACGATCTCGTCGGTCCCGTCCCGAGAGCAATCCGACACGACCAGGATCTGTCGTCGATCCGCGGGATAGTCCAATGCCAGCAGGCTCTCGATCGTCGCCCCGATGGAGGCGGCCTCGTTGTACGCCGGAATTGCGATGCTGATGCGGGGCCACTGGGGCGGGTCGCCGAAGTGTTGCGGTTTCCGCTTGAGTCGAGCCACCAATGCCAGGATGAGCGGATACCCGACGTACGCGTAGGCGAAGAGCGCGATCGGCACCAGAATGAGCACGAACGCGATCTGCTTCATACCGCCGCTCGGGGAAGGGCGCGGGTCACGGCGTCGTAGGTGGCATCGTAGCGTTTGAGCCATTCCTCGACCCCAAAATCGGTGTCGAGGCGACGCCGGGCGGCCCGTGCCCGCACCGCGGCCGCCCCGGCGTCCGCGTGCACCGCGCGGATCGCGCCCGCGAGCGCGGCCGGATCCGAAGGAGCGACAAGCAGAGCCTCCGCGCTGGAAACGACGTCCGGCACCCCGCCCACGGCGGTTGCGATGACCGGAACGCCCGCCGCCATCGCTTCGAACAGCACAATCGGCGTGCCCTCGGTCCGGGAGCTGAGGACGAAGCAGTCGAACGCCGAGAAGAGGCGCCCGGCGGCAGGCACCGTCCCGTGCCAGCGAACGCGGTCGCCGACGCCGGCGGCACGGGCCCGCGCCGTCAGCGCCTCGGCTTCGCGGCCGGCGCCGAGAATCGACAGCTCGATTGGGAGGTCGCGGGTCAACGCGAGCGCATCGATCAGAACGTCGGCGCCTTTCTCCTGACTCAGTCGTCCCACCCACCCGATGCGATAACCCTCCGGCGGAACGCCGATCACCGACCGCGCGGCGAGGCGGTCTGCCGGAGGGAGCGACTGCCGGTAGGCGTTTGGAATCATCTGCAGCACCTCGTTCGGCACGCCGGCGGCGGCGAGCTGCCGACGAAGCGGTCGCGAGACCGCCACCACGGCGTCGAAGCGCCGGAACGCCCGGACCTGGAGCCATTCGTAGAGCCGATTACGCACCCCGCCGCCGGTGAAGCCGTGCACCGTCGTCACGGTCGCGTGTCCCAGCCGGCGCGCCACCCCGCCCGCCAGCACATCCGGGCGATAGCCGTGCGTGTGGACGACGTCCGGGCCGAGACTCTCGCAGAGCCGGGCCACCTCGACCCGCTCGCGGTGATAGGCCCGCGGCGGTACCGCGCACGGGCAAACCTGGATCCCGTCCGCACGCGCTGCGGTCACCCAGGGATGCTCGGGCACCTCCCGATCGACGATCGCCGCGACCGCCACCGCATGACCGCTCGCCTGCTGGGCCGACGCGAGCGCGCGAACGACGCTTTCGAGGCCGCCGACCTCGCCGGGAGCCAGAACATGCAAGATCTTGCGTTGGCGGATTTCCAGGAGACGACCTCCCACGGGTCCCGGCCGGATCGCATATTATTCTAGCGGTCTGCCCGCTTCCCACCGTATTCACCCACTGGTAGACGCCAGATGGCCAAGCCCGTGTCGGTCCTCGTGACCATCGACACCGAAGAAGACAACTGGGATCCCACCAAGGATGGTGTCTCGATCGAGAACATCCGCGGTGTTCCGGAGCTTCAGGCTGTCTTCGACCGTCACGGCATTCGCCCGACCTATCTGACCACGTACCAGGTGATCATCCATCCCTGGGCGGCGGAGATTCTCGCGGGCGTGCACCGGAGTGACCGCGGCGAGCTGGCCGCGCACCTCCACGCCTGGAATACGCCGCCCTGCCCCGAGGCCGTCACGGCCGAGACGATCTCCCTCCGAGCGCTGGCGGTTGACAAGCAACGCGCCAAGCTGGCAACCCTGACCGAGGCCATCCACAAAGCCACCGGTGTGCGTCCGACGTCGTTCAGGGCAGGCCGTTGGTCGGTCTCTCCCGCGACCGTGGGCGTGCTGGCCGACTCCGGATATCGCACCGACTCGAGCGTGTTGCCGTACGTGTCGTGGCGTACCGTCACGGACGGACCGCGCTTCTTCCGGACGCCGACGGTGCCCTACCGCATCAACGGCGGCGGCGACATAGAGACGCCGGTGGCGGACGGCGCGATCGTCGAGGTACCGCCGACCGTCGGGTTCACCCGCTGGCCCTGGCCTCTCTGGAGCCGGTGGGACCGCATGGCCCGCCTGGCGAGCCTCCATCCGCTCCATCTCCCCGGCGTGCTCGCGAGGCTCGGCGTTCTCGACCGCATCTCCCTGAGCCTGGAGGAGACGCCACTCGAGCGGCTGCTCCGACTCACGGACGTGGCGCTCGCCAACGGTCACGGCATCCTCAACCTCTTCATGCACAGCGTGTCGCTGCTGCCCGGCGCGGGCCCGTTCGTGTCTTCGAGCGCCGACCGGGAAGCGTTCCTCGACCGCATCGACCGCTACTTCACCGCGCTCCGGCGGCGATGCGCGTTCGAGCCGCTGACGCTCGCGGAGATCGGCGAGCGCGTGCGCGGCACGCCCGCCGCCAAGCCGCTTCTCTCAGCGTAGCCGCTTCAGCCACTCGACCAGGCGCCGGCCAAGCAGCTTGCGTCCGGCACCGCGGACCTGCGCCGAGACGCGAGCGCGCCGCATGGCGGCGGAGTCTCCGACCGGCACATCGATCACCGTCGGGCCCGGAGTCTCGAGCGCGCGCCGCACCACGGTCGCGAGGTCGTCGTCCCCCGCGTACCCGGCCGACGCGTAGGAGGCCCCGGTCGCCGCAGCCAGACCGGCGAGGTCGAAGGCCGGCAAGTCCACACCGAAGGTCTGGCCGTGCTGGCGGAGCTGGTCGAGGCGGATGAGCCCGTACCGTCCATCGTTGAAGACGATGACCGGCAGCGGCGACCGCTCCCGCGCCGCGGTAAGCAGCTCGAGCCCGCACATCGCGAGGCCGCCGTCGCCGGTGATCAGCACGACCGCGCGCTCCGGCGCGGCGAGCCTGGCACCGATGGCCGCCGGAAGGCCGAACCCCATGGACTGAAAATCCGAGGGCACGATGAGCCCGCGCGGCGCCAGGATCGG
>DATBQV010000030.1:0-24632 GCA_036560625.1 Gemmatimonadales bacterium | reverse complement strand
GTGGGCAGATCCATCTCGGGCTCGACCATCGCGCGTCGGCCGGCCGGGCGGGAGATCCTGCCTCGCTTGAAGTCTCGCAAGCACTTGTTAATATTGGGCTTACGATATTGCGCTTCAAGACGGGGACCCCGCCCCGCATCGACGGCCGTACGGCGGATCTTGCCAGCCTCGATCGGCAGGACGGCGACGCAGACCCCTACTGGTTTTCTTCCTTGGAGCGGGTGGCCCACCCTCGTCAGCTCCCATGCTACCTGACCTGGACCGATCGACACCTCCGAGAGCTGGTTTCGGGGCATCTGGGCGAATCTGCCCTCTACGGGGGGGCGATCAGTGGCCGGGGGCCGAGATACTGCCCCTCGATCGAGGACAAGATCGTGAAGTTCCCCGATGCCGACCGGCATCAGGTGTTCCTCGAGCCGGAGGGCCTGGACACGCGCGAGATGTATGTGAACGGGTTGTCGACGTCGCTACCCAGCGATCTGCAGTTGGCAATGCTGCGGACCGTGCGGGGCCTCGAGCGGGTGGAGATGACGCGTCCGGGCTATGCGATCGAGTACGACTACCTCCCGCCGACGCAGCTCCGGCCGACGTTGGAGGTGCGGGAGGCCAATGGGCTCTTTCTGGCTGGGCAGATCAATGGGACGACCGGCTATGAGGAAGCCGCCGGCCAGGGAGCGATCGCGGGGCTCAACGCGGCGGCCTGTGCGCTGGGGAGAGACGCGGTGACGCTGCGGCGGGATGAGGCGTTTATCGGGATCCTGGTGGATGACCTGGTAACTCGCGGTGTCGATGAGCCGTATCGCCTGTTCACCTCGCGGGCCGAATACCGGTTGCTGTTGCGGCAGGACAATGCGTTGCGTCGGCTGCTCCCGGTCTCGGAGCGGTTGGGGCTTCTGTCCCAGGACGAGTTGGCGACCGCGCATCGGCAGATCGACGGCGAGGATCGCATGAGCGCGGCCGCGGCGGTGACCACGATCCGCCCGGCAGACGCGAACCCGTTGCTCGCGGCGGCCGGCGAGGCGATTACAGCGCCGGAGCGAATCGCTTCACTGGTCAGGCGGCCCGGGGTGTCGCTGGCGGGGCTTCTCCACGCGGCGGGGGTGGCGGATGTCTCCGATGAGGCGTGCGTATCGGCCGAAGTGGAGATCAAGTACACCGGCTACCTGGCCCGGGAGCGAGAGGCCGCCGCTCGGCTCGCGGAGCTCGACGGCTTCCCTCTGCCCGCGGAGCTTCGCTACGCCGACCTCGGTTCGATTTCGTACGAAGCGAGAGAAAAGCTGTCGGCGACACGTCCGGCGACGATCGGCCAAGCGGGTCGGATTCCTGGGGTATCCCCGAGCGACCTGCAGAACCTGGTGATCGCCGTCCTCCGGCTCCGGGAGACCCCTGTTTCACGTGAAACAGCCAGCTAGCGAGGGTAGCCTCCCCCCGAGGTTCGGTCGTACCTCGTTGGCAAGAGCGCGCTGAATTGGCCCGGTTTCACGTGAAACGGTGCCCTTCATCATTGCCCATCCGGGTGTCATTCCTATATTTCGTCGCACACGCCCACGGATACGAAACGTCTCGCCCAGATGCCGGTCTATCGTAATGTTGTCAACTGACTATGTCGCAATAGCTTACTGAAATAATGGCCAGAATAATTTCGATCGCGAATCAGAAGGGCGGCGTCGGCAAGACGACCACGGCTGTGAATCTCGCCGCCTCGCTCGCCATCGCGGAGCGCCGGACGCTCCTCGTGGATGCCGATCCCCAGGGAAATGCGACGAGTGGAGTCGGCATTCTCAAGGGCGCCGTCCGCTTCTCTCTCTACGACGCCATGGTGGATGGCCGTCGCGTCGGCGATGCCATCCTGCATCACGAGGCCTTGCCGCATCTGGATGTGCTGCCCGCGACGCAGGATCTCGTCGGCGCCGAGCTGGAGCTGGTCAATCGTGAAGGGCGCGAGCGCGCGCTACGCGCGGCGCTGGAGCCGATCGAAAACTCATACGATGTCGTCATTGTGGACTGCCCGCCCTCGCTCGGTCTCATCACCCTCAACGTCCTCACTGCCTCACACGGCGTGCTGATTCCCATTCAGTGCGAGTACTACGCGCTGGAGGGAATCTCCCAGTTGCTCAATACCGTCCGACTCGTCCAACAGAACTTCAATCCTCCACTCGCGATCGACGGCGTGCTGCTCACCATGTACGACTCACGCCTGAATCTCTGCCGCCAGGTCGCGGAGGACGCCAAGGAATATTTCGGCGCGAAGGTCTTCCGCACTCCCGTGCCCAGGAACGTCCGGCTCGCCGAGGCGCCGAGCTTCGGCAAGCCGATCCTGCTGTACGATGTGCAGTCGGTCGGGGCGAAGAGCTACCTCGCGGTTGCGCAGGAGCTGCTCCACCGCCTCGAGAGTCCGCCGGTACCGGAGCCGGCGTCGCCACTCCCCGAGGTGATCCGATGACCGAAACCAAGCGGCTGGGCCGAGGACTCGAAGCCCTCCTGGGCCCGATCACGCGCGAGCAGGCGGCGGCCACGGGAGCGCTGCGCGATCTCGCGGTAACCGCCGTGCATCCGAATCCCTTCCAGCCGCGGACGCGCTTGGACGAAACGGCGTTGGCCGAGCTGGCGGCATCGATCGAAGCCTCCGGCCTGCTCCAACCGGTGGTCGTCCGGCCGCGGAACGGCGGCTACGAGCTGATCGCCGGCGAGCGACGCTGGCGGGCGGTGCAACGCCTCGGCTGGCCGACGGTTCCGGCCGTGATCAAGGACGTGGACGATCAGACGCTGCTCACGCTCGCGCTGGTCGAGAACCTGCAGCGGGATGACCTCTCGCCGATCGACGAAGCGCAGGGGTATCGACGGCTGATGGAGGAGTTCGCGCTGTCGCAGGTGGACGTGGCCCGTGCGGTCGGACGCCACCGCACCACGGTTGCCAACCTGCTCCGGTTGTTGAAGCTGCCCGAGGAGGTGTTGAGCCTCGTTCACGAAGGCAAGCTCTCGGAGGGCCACGCCCGTGCTCTGCTGGCGCTCGAGCACCCCGAGGCCGTCGCCCGGCTGGCCAAGCGCGCGGTGGCCGACGGATGGTCGGTACGAGAGGTGGAAGCCCGCGTGCGCGGGGATGGTCGCGGGCGGCGACGCGAGGCGCGTCCGCTTACGCCGGAGGGTCGCCGGGTGGAAGAGGCGCTCCGTCGGCGGCTGGGAACCGACGTCCGGATCCAGGCGGGCCGCAGAGGGCGGGGCGTGCTCGCGATCAGCTACTACTCCAACGACGACCTCGCCCGCGTGCTCGAGCTCATCCTGGGCGAACCGTTCACGGGATGAGCCCGGGCGCCCGGGCCTACACCATCATGGTGCAGCGGGACGGGGCGCTCGAATCGCGCACGTTCCGCATCCCGGTATGGCTGATCCAGGCCTCGGCCGTCGCGGCCGCCATTGTCGGGTTGTCGCTCGCGGGAGCGATCGCGTTCTACGGGCCTATCGCGAGGGCCGCTGCCCGGGTGCCCGGTCTCCAGCGCGACGTCGCGCGGCTCCAGGCGGAAAACTCGAAGATTGTCGCGCTGAGCGCCGCGGTGGACAGCCTGGAACAGCGATACGCACAGGTCCGCAAGATGATCGGCGCCGACATCGTGCCCGACCCGCTGCGCCACGCCGCGACGCTCCCCGTAGCGCCCGCGATCCGGGCATACCCCCGCTCAGCCAACCCGCGATTCGCCACCGGCGGGCCACCGCATTACTGGCCGCTCGACGACACCGGGTTCCTCACCCGCGGACAGGTTGGGGACAGCGCCGGTGACCAGGCACACCCCGGGATCGACATTGCCGTTCCCACGGGCAGCGTTGTGCGCGCGGCCGGGGGCGGGACCGTGGCCCAGACCGGCCAGGATCCCGAGTACGGATGGTTCGTCCTGCTGCAGCACTCCGAAGGCTACCAGTCCATGTACGGCCACCTGTCCCGTCGACTGGTTGCCCCGGGCGACACGGTGGCTGCCGGCCAGGTGATCGGATTGAGCGGCAACACCGGCCGGTCCTCGGCACCTCATCTCCACTTCGAAATCCGCCGGCAGGGGACCACGCTCGATCCCCTGACCTTGGTCAAGGAGGGCAGACAATGAACCTCTTCGCTAGCCCCGCCCGCGACGAGCAGGGCAACGAGCTGCGCCGCCGGCGCAGCGATCAGATGCCCTTCTCGATCGTGGCGAAGGACATGACGATCGTGGGCGACCTCGAGACTGAGGGCCTCATTCGGATCGAGGGTCGAGTCCGGGGCACCGTACGAGCGGGGAGCCAGGTGCTCATCGGCCAGGGCGCGCAGCTCGAGGGCGACCTGCACACCAAGGAAGCCGTAGTGGGCGGCGAAGTGATCGGCTCCATCCACGCAACCGAGCGGGTGGAGCTTCAACCGACCGCGACGGTGACCGGCAACATCATTACGCCCCGGATCGCGGTGATGGAGGGCGGGAAAGTGAGCGGTGAGGTCCGGATTCAGGACCATCCGGTCGAGCTTGGTAAATAAGGGTTTGTCGTGATTTTGTCGCGTTTGTGTCGTCTTGCTGTTCTCGCTGCGATCGCGGCCTGCGGGCCACCGGCAGGCTTCAAGCCCGGCCTGCGCGTCGGTCTGATCACACCGGGCTCGATCGCGGACGCCGCATGGAACTCCGGGGCCTACAGGGGCCTCCTCCAGATTCGCGATTCGCTCAAGGTGGCCGTTTCCCAAGTGGAGGCCCGCACGCCGGCGGAGCAGGAGGACGCGCTCCGGACATACGCGGCGCAGGGGTATGATCTGGTGTTCGCGCACGGGTTCGAGTTCCAGGCCGCTGCAGAGCGAGTGTCGCGACAGTATCCCAAAACTGTCTTCATCGTTACTTCCGGCGAACGCGCTGCCAACAACGTCGCCCCCCTCGTCTTCCGCCTGGAAGAAGCCAGCTACCTCTGCGGGATGGTCGCCGGAGGAATGACCCGGTCGAATGTCCTCGGGTTCGTCGGTGGCATCGAGCTGCCCCCGATCAAGGCGGCGTACGAAGGCTGGGTTCGGGGTGCCCACGCCGTGAACCCGAAGGTCGAGGCCCGCCAGATCTACCTCAACAGCTTCGATGATGCCGCCGCCGGCCGGGAAGCCGCCCTGGCCCTCATTCGGGTCGGGGCGGACATGTTCCACCACAACGCCGATGCCGCCGCGCTCGGCCTGTTTCAGGCCGTCAAGGAGACCCCGGGCGTCTATGTCTTCGGGGCGAACGCCGACCAAAGCGAGTTGGCCCCCGATCACGTGTTGGGCTCGGCCGTCATCGACCTGCCTCGGGCGTTCCTGCTCGTGGCCCGCGAGGTTCGAGACGGGACGTTCAAGCCGCGCATCGAGTCGTTCGGTCTCGCGAGCGGGGTGATCCGGTATGAGCCTAACCCGCGGCTCGAGCGGCTCGTCCCCGCGGCCCTGAGGCTCAGGGTTCGGGCCGCCGCCGACTCGATCGCGGCCGGAACGCTCCAGCCCGTTCCCTCCCCCGGCTTCGCGCTGCACCGAGGGGTGCCGTCGACCCGAGCCGAACCGATCTCCCAGTGACCGAAGTCGCCCTGGCTGAGGTGGTCCGGTTTCTCGACGGCTTTCTGCGGGTGAGCGAAGTACCGGACGACCCGAACGCTCTCAACGGGCTCCAGGTCGCCAACGGCGGGCGAGTGGCAAAGGTCGTGGCGGCCGTCGACGCTTCCCTCCAGACCATCGAGAGCGCCGTTCCCCACGGGCCGAGTGCCGGGCCCTCGATGCTCCTCGTACATCATGGCCTCTTTTGGGACGGCAACGTCCCGATCACCGGCCGCCGGTTCCGGCGGGTGAAGGCCCTTCTCGATGGCGACGTGGCTCTCTATTCAGCCCATATCCCGCTGGACCTGCATCCGGAGGTGGGCAACAACGTCGAGCTCGCGCGCCGCATCGGGTTGCCGGTGGAGGGATGGTTCGGGAACTACCGCGGCGTCCCGATCGGCGTGTACGGGACGTCGCCACCTGCCCTGACGGATCGAGACCGGCTCGTCGCGCTGCTCGCGACAGATCTCGGAGCCGTCGCGCGGCTCATCCCCGGCGGGCCGGAGAAACCCAAGCGGATCGGCATCGTCACCGGCGCCGCCGGCTCGATGATCGCGGCGGCCCGCGACGCGGGCATCGACACCTTCATCACGGGTGAGGGAGCGCACCACACGTACTTCGACGCGATGGAGTGGGGCGTGAACGTGATCTACGCCGGCCACTATGCCACGGAGCAGGTCGGAGTGCAGGCGCTCGCCAACCGCCTCCAAGCCGAATTTGGCCTTCCCTGGGAGTTCCACCGGCACCCCACCGGTTTGTGACGGTCCCCGCGCTCGAGCTCCGCGGGATTGTGAAGCGGTTCGGCCCCGTGCAGGCGCTGCGCGGGGCCGATTTCACATTGCGGGCCGGCGAAGTGCACGCGCTGTTGGGGGAGAATGGCGCCGGCAAGTCGACGCTGATGCATGTCGCCTACGGTCTCCTGCGGCCCGACGCCGGCACTATCGTCGTGCGCGGCAGGACGGTGATGCCTCGGTCTCCTCGGGACGCCAGGCGCCTGGGAATCGGCATGGTTCACCAGCACTTCACGTCGGTTCCGGCGCTGACGGTGGCGGAGAACATCGCTCTCACGGCAGGATGGGGCCTCAGTCCCCGGGCGCTGCGCGAGCGCGTGTTGGCCCTCACGAGCCGCGTGGGGCTGCCGCTCGATCCGGATGCTCGGGCGGACACCCTCCCCGTGGCCGCCAAGCAGCGACTCGAGATCGTGAAGGCCCTCGCCGCGGATGCCACGATCCTGCTGCTCGACGAGCCGACCGCCGTCCTCGCTCCGTCGGAGGCCGACGAGGTGATTCGCGTGATCCGCGGGTTCGCGACGGAAGGCGGATCGGCGGTGCTCATCACCCACAAGCTCGACGAAGCGTTGCGCGCCGCGGACCGCGTCACCGCGCTCCGCGCAGGCCGCGTGACGCTTACCGGAGTTGCCGCCGAGCAGACACCGGAGTCCCTTGCCCGGGCGATGATCGGCTCGGATCCTCCCAGTCGCCGGGGTCCCGCGCGCAGGGCCGTGACGGAGCAGCCGGTCCTCGTTCGCTGCGAGATGCTCGATCTGTCACGGGAGGACGGCCGAGGGATCGCGATCCGTGGCGCCTCGCTGGCAATCGGCGCGGGCGAAATCGTGGGAGTGGCGGCGGTCGAGGGCAACGGGCAGCGCGAGCTGCTTCGCGCGGTGGGCGGACTCGTGCGGCCGCTTCGCGGGCGGCTCGACGTGAGCGGCCCGGTCGCCTTCATTCCCGAAGACCGCACCTCCGAAGGCCTGATTGGCGAGCTGGCGCTGACCGACAACGTAGTCCTTGGACTCGGCCGGACGGCGCCCTGGGTCCACAGCGCGCTCATCGACTGGAACGCCGCCCGGCAGCGGACCGCGGCGATTATCCGCGAGTTCGGTATCCGCACGCCCGGGCCGGACACGCCCGCCGGCGTGCTGAGCGGGGGCAACCAGCAGAAAGTAGTGATCGCCCGCGCCCTGGAGCTGCTCCCGCGCGTGATTGTGGCGGAGAATCCGACCCGCGGACTCGACGTCCTGGCCGCCGCAGACGTGTGGGACCGGCTGGCCGCGGCCGCCGTCGCCGGGGCAGCGGTGCTGGTGCACGCGACCGACCTGGACGAGTTGCTCGATCGGGTCGACAGGACCCTCGTCGTGGCGCAGGGCATCGTCACGCCCGCCCCCGACGGTGCGGGCAAGACCGAGGTGGGCGCGATGATGCTCGGGGCTCGCGGGAGCCTGCCCGCGTGAAGGGGTCGGGCCTGCTCACGGGGGCGGCCGCGCTCGGGATTGGTCTCATAGTGCTCGCCGCCGGGCTTTGGGCGGCGGGATTCGACGCGCCTGCGGCGCTGGCCGCGCTTTGGCGCGGCGCATTCGGCTCCTGGTACGCGTTCACGTCGGGCACGCTCGTGCGGTCCGTGCCGCTCATCATCATCGGACTCGGGATCGCGGTGGCGTTCCGGGCCAACGCGCTCAACATCGGCGCCGAGGGGCAGTTCTACGCCGGCGCGATTGCGGCGACCTGGGCAGGCCTCCATCTCGGCGGCGTCCCTTCAGTCATCGCGATTCCCGCCGTATGGCTCGCGGCGGCGGCAGCCGGGACGATGTGGATCGCCCTGCCGGTCTGGCTCCGGGTTCGGTTCGGTGTCCTGGAGGTGATCAGCACGTTGCTGCTCAACTTCGTGGCGGAGTCGCTCGTGAGCTGGATGGTGCAGGGCCCGCTTCAGGAGGCGAAGCGGATCTACCCGCAGAGCGATCCGATCGCGGAGACCGCGCGGCTTCCCCTGGTGCCCGGCACCCGGCTTCATCTCGGCCTCCTGGTGGGCTTGGGGCTCGCTCTGGCCCTGTGGTTCGTATTTCGGCGCACAGTCTGGGGCTTCGAGCTGCTGGCCACCGGGACGGGCCCTCGAGCCGCGAGCGTGAGCGGCCGGATCCGCGTCGGGCGGGTGATCGCGTTCGCGCTGCTCTGGTCCGGCGCCTTCGCCGGCCTTGCGGGCGGGATCGAGGTTGGGGGCGTGTCCTACGCGCTGTTCCAGAACCTCTCACCCGGCTACGGCTTCACCGCGATCGCGGTGGCACTGCTCGCCCGCCTCCGACCGCTCGCCATCGTGGCGACGGGCATTCTGTTCGGCGCGTTGGAGTCCGGCGCCGGGGCGATGCAGCGAGACGCCGGCATCCCGGCGGTGGCGGTGTTCGTAGTCGAGGGCGTGATCATCCTGGTCCTGCTGCTGGTCGAAGCTACTGTTCGGCGGGCCCGCACGACGGTGGCGCTGCCGGATCCCCCACCGGAGGCCGCATGACTCTCGGGCTCGACGCGGGGGCGCTGGTCGGGTTCCTGGCCGCCTCCGTTCGGGTGGCCACGCCGCTGCTGTTCGCTGCGATCGGGGAGACAGTGACCGAGCGCGCGGGCGTCATCAATCTTGGGCTGGAGGGCGCCATGCTGGCCGGTGCGCTGGGGTCCGCGCTCGGAGCCGGGGCAGGCGCGTGGAGCGGCGTGGCGGTCGGCACGCTGGCTGGAGCCGCGGTCGCGGCGGTATTCGCGGGCTGGGTGGTGGGGGCGCGGGTGAACCAGATCATCGCCGGCACCGCTGTCACGCTCGCCTGCGTGGGTCTCACGGGAACGATCTATCGCCAGGCGTTCGGCGCCGGCGGCGCCGGCCTCAGCCTGCCGACGCTGGGCCCGGTGCCGGTGCCGGGGTTGAGCCGCATCCCGGTGATCGGCCCGGCGCTCTTTGCGCAGCCGATGCTGACGTATCTGGCGCTGGCAATCGTACCGCTGGTCTGGTGGGTGCTCTATCGTACGAGGATCGGCCTCGCGCTCCGGGCGACCGGTGAGGCGGGGCCGCTCGCCCTGGCAGCCGGTGTCCCGGTCCGCGCACTCCGCTTCTGGGCCACGGTATTCGGCGGGGCGCTCGCGGGCCTCGGTGGCGCGAGCCTAGTGCTGGCCCAGGTAGGCACGTTTACCGAAAACATGACGGCGGGTCGGGGCTACATCGCAATCGCGATCGTGGTACTGGGGCGCTGGCATCCGGGCGGCGTGACCCTGGCCGCGCTCCTGTTCGGCGCCGCTACGGCACTCCAGTTTCTCTTTCAGGCTCTGGGGCTGGCCGTCCCGTATCAGTTCTTTCTGATGTTGCCGTACGTGCTCACGCTGCTTGCGCTCGCGGGCGCTGTCGGGCGGGTGCAGGCGCCGGCGGGCCTCGCGAAGGACGACTGAACCGCCCTCACGCGTGCTCCCGGCGGAGCGCGTCACGGGCCTCAAGGATTTGCTGGCGAACGCGCTCCCGCAGGGCGGGGACGTCCTTCACGGTGAGGCCGGTGGTTTCGATGGGCGCGAGCACCCGCACCTCGGCGACCGACCGCCCGAAGCGCCAGTCGTGTTTGCGGAGCGCGGTTCCGGTGCCGGACACCGCAAGCGGGAGGATCGGTGCCCCGGCCTGGACCGCCAGGCGGAACGCGCCGTCCTTGAAGGGAAGCATATCGTCCGTCGCCGACCGCGTGCCCTCCGGAAAGATCATCACCGAGACCCGCGTCTTCAGGACCTCGCGGCAGCGCTGCAGCGCTTCGACGGCGCTTCGCCCCTCCCCCCGACGAACCGGGACGTCGCCCGCGAGACGCATCAACCAGCCAAGGACCGGCACCCGGAACAGCTCGGCCTTGGACAGCCATTTCATCTCCCAGGGAAGGCAGCTGATCAGGAGGATGTCGGCGAACGACTCGTGATTGGAGACGACCACATAGGGGCGGCGAGGATCGGCGGGGGGCGTGCCGGAGGTATGGAAGTGCCACAGCGGATTGAGCGTCGCCATGACCGGACCGATCCGGCGAAACACGTAGCCAACGGCGTAACGGCCAGGGTCGGACAGCGTGACGAGACGGATCAGCGCCATGGCCGGCAGCCAAAGGATCAGGCTTGCGGCGAGGACGAACCACGCCCAGATCGACATCAGGGCTTGCCAGAGCGGTGCCATGCCCGATTCCGAGGGAAGCGACAGGGCCGTAACCTTAGCGGGACCGTCGAGCCCGCGACAGGGGCCGATCGTGACCCCACGCCGTATTAGAGAGAGATGCCCGGAACTGAGGATGGACGGAGTCGAGGAAGACAGCTTACGGCAATGGAAGCCGGCGCGCTGTCCGGCCTCCCCCTGCCCGTCGATCTTGCGCGGGTTCGTCTTCACCGGGGGGCCGGCGGGCCGCTCCGGCGAGTGCTGCGCGCGCTTGTGCTTCGGGTAACTCGCGGGCGTGCCATCGCTCTCGGCAACGACGTCTTCCTGCCCGACACCTGCTGCGACTCGCTGCCCGTCCTTGCGCACGAGCTGACGCACTGCGCCCAGTACCAGGCCTGGGGGGCTCTCCGCTACTACGCGCGGGGCGCGGCCGACCAGCTCCGCGAGCTTCGCCATCGCCGGGGGCTCGGCCCGAGCCCGTACGACTACGCCCGCGGCTCACCCCGACCCTTTGCGGCATACGGAATGGAGCAGCAGGGCCAGATCGTCGAGGACTGGCTCCGCGGCTCACCGGAGGCCGCGGCGCTACTCACTGCTCCGGCACGCGATCCTCCCACAGCGCGAACACGTTGCCATCCGGATCCGCGATCATCGCCATGATCCCCCAGCTTTGTTGCGTGGGCTCCGCGATGACGCGGACGTTGCGTTCGTGGAGGCGCGCGCAAAAATCCAGGAGGTCGGGTACGTGGAACGTGATGCCGGTATGGCGACCGACGAGGGCCTTCGCGTCGGGGTGGATGGCCGGATGGACGCCCAGGTGGGGCTCCTGCTCGAGGAACTCGGCGCCGAACGACCCCTGCTTGGTTAGCGTCAGTCCGAGATCGTCACGGTAGAACGCGATTGCACGATCGATATCGTCGACGAAGACGGCAACGCTATACATCAAGCGGATCACGCAGCCCCCAGTGCTTGTGCCAGATCCGCGATCAGGTCCTCCGGATGCTCGAGGCCGACCGACAGGCGAAGCAGGCTTTCCGGCGCACGCGTGTGAGCGCCCTCGACCGAGGCGCGATGCTCGATGAGCGTCTCAGGCCCCCCCAGGCTGGTGGCACGGGTGATCAGCTTGAGCCGCCCGGTCATCGCCATGGCTTCGGCGCGTCCGCCGCGCACTTCCAGCGATAGCATCCCGCCGAAGCCCGGCATCTGGCGCACCGCCACGGCATGCGCCGGGTGGGAGGCCAGGCCCGGGTAGTGAACTCGTGCCACCGCCGGGTGCGCCTCGAGGAACCGGGCCACCGCCAGCGCGTGCTCGCAATGCCCCTGCATCCGATACGGCAACGATCGGATCCCTCGCAACAGCAGCCAGCAATCAAACGGCGAGGCGACGGCACCGCCGGCGACCTGCACTGTGCGGATCCGCTGGAACACCTCATCGTCCGACCGGGCGACCACGGCACCGCTCAGGACATCGCTGTGACCGCCGAGGTACTTGGTGGTGGAATGCATCACCAGGTCGGCGCCCAGCTCGAGCGGACGGGTCAGTACCGGCGATGCCCAGGTATTGTCGCAGGCCACGCGCACGCCCGCCTTTCGCGCCAGGGCGACGATCGCGGCGATGTCGGTAACCCGCATGAGCGGGTTCGAGGGCGTCTCGATCCAGATGAGCCGTGTGCTCGGCCGAAGCGCCGCGGCGACCGCGGCCGGCTCCGTCATGTTCACCGGCGTGTGCTCCAGACCCCAGCGGCTGTAGACCTCGCCCAGCAGCTTTCGCGTGATGTAATACGAGTCGTCCGGAACGACGACGTGGTCGCCCGGCGCGAGCGACTGGAAGATCGCGGACGTGGCCGCCATGCCCGAGGCGAACGCCGCGGCCGCGCCGCCGCTCTCCAGCTCCGCGAGGCTCCGCTCGAGCGCGCGCCGATTTGGATTCGTGTCTCGGGAATAGATGTAGCCGCCCGGAAACGTGCCGTCCGGCGCGCGCTCGAAGGTGGTGGACAGGTGGATTGGCGGAGTGACCGCGCCGGTGGCCGGGTCGGGCTGGTGGCCGGCGTGGACCGCGATGGTCTCGAAGCGCATCGGGTCGCTCAGAAGTGGGGTGAAAGAGACAGGAGAAATCGAATCAGGAGCACTGCCGCGACGACGGACGCCAGCGCGATCCCCGCGAGGAGCAGCACGATCATGATCAGCAGCCGCCGACTGGCTCGGTGAACGGTCTGCGGCTCGGCCAGATGGCGCCGCAGGAGCCCCATGTTCTTCGCGTCGGACTTCCACACGAAATCGAACAGGTCTCCCGCGCCGGGGATGGCGCCGACCAGGCTGTCGACGCCGATGTTGTAGAGCATCCGCACCAACACCGCGCGTGGGGCACCGAATCGCGCAGCTTCCAGGACGATCCAGGCCGAGGCGAGAGCGCCGAGGGCGTCCCCCAAGCCGGGGAACAACCCCAACAACGGATCGAGGCCGAACCGGAACGATGTGCCCGGGATGCGAATCGCGTTGTCCAGCAGAAAGGCGAGGCGCTCAGCTCTTTCGAGCCGCCGGCGCTCGGGCGCGGTAAGCTCCCGCAGGGCGGGCTCCGCGGATCGATCGAGGGTCACGATGCCTTGCCCGGCCCGTCCAGCGACATCGCCATGACGTGATCCACCTGGCGTTGCGAGCCGAGATGGAAGGCGGTCTTCCCCACGATGGTGAAGCCCGCCTTCCGATAGAAGGCGATCGCCCGTGGGTTCTCCTCCCACACACCCAGGCAGAGCGTCCGACCACCCCGTCGCCGCGCTTCCGCGATGCACTCCTCCATCAGGGGCTGCGCGACTCCGCGTCCATGCCATTCAGTCGCAACGTAAAAACGCACGACCTCGACCGGCGCGTCGAGGGCAACGCCCCCCGGCGCCTCTTGGGAGACGAGGTACGCGTAGCCGATGAGCTGGTCGGCCAGCTCCGCGACGATGTAGATCGACGCCGGATCGGCGAGCTCCTCCGCCTGCTTGCCCTCACCGTACCTGGCCGAGATGTGCGCGGCCATGTCCGCCGGGTCGTTGTAGGCGGCGTAGGTGTCCGAAAACGTGCGGGCCGCGAGCTCGGCCAGGCGGCCAGCGTCGGCGGCCGTGGCCCGCCGGATGGTGAGTGTCACGCGCGGCCGTCCCGCGAGGCGAAGGCCGCGTGCAGATTGCGCCGCATTCCCTCGAGCCCGGGCCGCGAAAACGGGGTCTCGCCGAAGCGTGCCGCGAACTCGGCTTCGTCCATCTCATCGAAGAAATCCGGACCGGCACCGTGGAGGAGTCGCCTCGGATCGAAGTCGGAGGTCGTCCGCTCCGAGGCGAACCGGACATTCCACGGGCAGACGTCGTTGCAGATGTCGCAACCGAAGGCCCAGCCGTCGAGCTTCGGAATCGTCGCTTCCGGTATCGGCCCACGGTGCTCGATCGTGAGATAGGCGATGCAGCGCGTGGCGTCGAGCACGCGCGGCTCACGAAACGCTTCCGTGGGGCAGGCGTCGAGGCATCGGGTACAGCTGCCGCACCGGTCGGTCTCGAACGGCGAATCGATAGCCAGCGCCAGATTGGTGAAGATGCATCCGATGAAGCAGAAGGAACCGCCTTCGGGCTGGATCAGCATCGTGTTCTTGCCGATCCATCCGAGCCCGGCGCGCTGGGCGAGCTCCCGTTCGGGCACCGGGCCGGTATCGGTGTAGGTTCGCGCGACGCTTGCGCCATTCTGGCGGAGGAAATCTGCCAGACTCTCCAGCCGCCGGAGTGTTGAGTGGTGATAGTCCTCGCCGCGGGCATACTTCGCGACCCGTGGCGGTTCGAGATCCGCAGGCGAGTCTGGCGAGAAGTAGTTGTCGAGCACTACTACTACCCTCGTTGCCTCCGTGTCGATGCGCTTCGGGTCCTTCCGCTTCCTGGCTTGTCGATGGAGGTAGCGCATGGTGCCCGCGTACCCTCGTGCGAGCCACCGATCGAAGTCCGCCGCATGCTCGCTGGGGCGCAGGTCGGTGATCCCCGCCGCCATGAAGCCGAGCCGAGCGGCCTCGAGCTTCACGTCCTGGGGGGTGAGGGGCATAGGGGGCGTGGTGGTGGGGGCGGTCAGGTCGGAACGCGATCGTGCGCGCCTTCGGGGGACACGGCTGGGTGCCAAGCCTCGGTGATCAGCCGGGCGCCGCGTTGATAGGTCAGGTACGCCCACGCCCACTGGATCAGCACCAGCACGCGGTTCCGGAACCCGATCAGGAAGAAGATGTGGATGAAGATCCACAGGAACCACGCGACGAATCCGCCGAAATGGAGTCGGCCGATGTCGGCGACAGCCTGGCCCCGTCCGATGACGGCGAGCTGCCCTTTGTCCCAGTACCTGAACGGCTCCCGGGGTCGACCGTTGAGATCGGCCCGGATGGCCCGGGCGGCGTACTGCCCCATCTGGATAGCCACCGGGCAGATGCCGGGCAGCGTACGATCCGCCTCGGCGAATGCTGCGGCGTCGCCCAGGACGAAAACCTCCGGGTGCGTGGGGATGGTGCAGTCAGGCCGCACCGGGACCCGACCCTGACCGTCGAGCGGCGCACCAAGGGTCTTGAGCAGAGGACTCGCTACGTTGCCCGCGGCCCAGATGACGGTGTTGGTGGGGATGGTCCAGCCGGCGGCGTGTACGGCGCCCGGTCTGACGTCCGTAACGAAGGTCTCCGTGCGGACGTCCACGCCGAGCCCCCGCAGCTCATGTTTTGCTTCGGCGCTGAGCGTCTCCGGATACGACGGGAGAATCCGCGGTCCCCCCTCGAGCAGCAGCACGGTGGCGTCGCGCGGGTCGATGTGCCGGAAATCGCGGCACAGGGCGAAGCTGCGGATCTCGGCCACGGCTCCAGCCATCTCCACGCCGGTCGCGCCGCCGCCGACGATCACGAAGGTAAGGTCGGCGTGCCGCTTCGCCGGATTGCCCTCGCGCTCCGCCCGCTCGAACGCCGTGAACACCCGGCGCCGGATCTCGAGTGCATCCTCCAGGCCCTTGAGGCCGGGCGCGAGCACCTCCCAGTCGTCGTGCCCGAAATAGCTGTGGCGGGCACCGGTGCAGACCAGCAGGTAGTCGTAGGGCAGGCGAGCGCCGTCGGCGAGGTCGACGGCCCGGGCGGAGGTATCGACGCTGGTCACCTCGCCCATGAGCACATCGACGTTCTTCTGCCGGCGAAGAATGGACCGAATCGGCGCGGTGATGTCGGCCGGATTGAGCCCGGCGGTCGCCACTTGGTAGAGCATCGGCTGGAAGAGGTGGTAGTTCTTCCGGTCGACAATCGTTATACGGACGGGAGCGCCCCGGAGGGCACGCGCCGCGTAGATCCCCGCGAATCCGCCGCCGGCGATGACGACGTGCGGTGTCGGCCGCTCGCTCGAGGCGGTCACAGGCCCATGGTCTCCCGCCGCCAGCGCGCGAATCGGACCACGTCGTCCACCGGGGGCACGGCGTTCTCGTCGGCGTAGGCGGTGTACATCCGCCAGCGGAGGTACTCTCGGTCGGGGAGTGGCAGGAAGGGCGATTGCCGCCACCAGTCTCGCCGCCGAAATGCCCATACAGCCCCGACCAGATCGCGGGCGAGCCGCGGGCTGATCAGGGCCCGCGCGGCGAGACGCGCAGTGAGCGAGAACCAGGTGGCGGCCATCGCGATAAGATAATTGCGGTGGCTGGGGTATATTCCCCGGGCTATGGCCGCCGCATCGGTTTCGGCGCCGCCCGGGCGGCAATTTCGGGACGAATTCCCGATCTTCCGCCACGCGATCTATCTCAACAGCTGCTCCCTTGGTCCGCTGTCGCGGCGCTCACGCGTTCGAGTTGCCGAGTACCTCGATCTGTGGGAGCGGCGCGGGGCGGCAGCCTGGTACGACGTCTGGTGGGCGGCGCTGGGCGAGTTGCGCGAGCGCTACGCCCGGCTCGTCGGGGCCGAGCCTGCGGACATCGCCCTGCAGCCGAATATTTCAAGCGCGCTCACGGCCGTCGCCGAGGCGTTGAACTACCGAACCCGGCCCAAGGTCGTGGTCACGGGGCTCGACTTTCCGACCATCGCCTATCAGTGGCTGGCCAAGGCGGGCGAGGGCGTCGAGGTTGAGCTCGTAGAGAGCCCGGACGGCGTCCAGGTGCCGTTGGAGCGGATCGAACGCGCGATCGACGGCCGCACCGCGCTGGTGGCGACCAGTCATGTGTTCTTCACCTCCGGCGCGGTGCAAGACGTCGCCGCGCTCGCCGGCATCGCCCATCGGAAGGGCGCCTTGCTGTTGGTGGACGGGTACCAGGCCACGGGCCAGCTTCCCGTGGATGTGCGCGGACTGGACGTCGATTTTTACTGCTCCGGCGGACTCAAGTGGCTGCTCGGCGGATCCGGGATCGCCTTCTTATACGTGCGACCGGAGCTCGCGACCGAGCTCGCGCCTCGGGCAACCGGTTGGTTCGCTCATCAGGAGCAGTTCCGATTCGACTCACGGCGACTCGTTCCGCACGACGACGCCCGTCGGTTCGAGGCGGGAACCCCTGCGATGGCGTCGGTCTATTCCCAGCTGGGCGGTCTCGATGTGCTCGAGGAGGTCGGGATCGAGGAGGTTCGCCGCGCCACGATGGCGCTCACGGAGGACCTGATCGAGCGGGCGCGGGAAGCCGGGCTCGGGTGCAAGGTCGCGGCGACAAAGGAGTCGCGGTCGGGCATCGTGATGCTGCCGAGCGCGGATCCGCTGGGGGACGTGCGCCGGCTCAGCGACGCCGGCATCATCGTCGACGCCCGACCGGGTCACATTCGCGTCTCACCCTATTTCTACAATGTGCCGGATGATCATCTGGCGCTGGTGGAGCTTCTGAAGCCGTGACCGACCACTACCCTCGCAGCGGCCCGCATCGTCCTGACGATCCGAGGCAGCTCACGCAGGATGAGGTGCTGCTCGAGAGCCGGCCCCCACGGGAGGCCGTCGAGTTCCACAAGGCCTCGGACTCGTGGCGGGCCCTGCGGATTCTGGGAGAGTTCGTCTGGGGCTTCGAGAACCTGGCCGACGTGAGCGGCGGAGTGTCCTTCTTCGGCTCGGCCCGGACGCGGGTCGAGGATCCGGACTACCAGGCGGCGACGGAAACCGCCCGGCTTCTGACCAAGGCCGGCGTCCCGGTGATCACCGGGGGCGGTCCGGGGATCATGGAGGCGGCGAACCGCGGCGCCTACGAGGCGGGCGGCCTCTCGATCGGCTGCAACATCGAGCTCCCGTTCGAGCAGGGGACCAACCCCTACGTCACCCGGAGCCTGATGTTCAAGTTTTTCTTCGTGCGCAAGCTGATGTTCGTCAAGTACGCCGGCGCGTTCATCGTCTTTCCGGGCGGCTACGGCACGCTGGACGAGCTGTTCGAGGCGCTGACGCTGATCCAGACGGGCAAGGTGAAGCACTTCCCCGTGATCCTGTTCGGCCGACGCTACTGGGGAGGGATGGTGGACTGGTTGCGCGACACGGTGGCCGCCGAGCGGAAGATCAACCCTGACGACCTCAATCTCTTCCGGCTGACCGACGACCCGGCCGAAGCGGTCCAGGTCGTACTCGCGGCGCGCGACGCGCACCCGGCGAAGAAGAGGAAGGAGAAGCCCAGGTCATGACGCGCCCGTCGGCAGCGTACCTGCGCGGTCAGCGGATCGATCCCAAGGCGACGACCGGGCGGGAGACGGCCGCGGACCTGATCGACAACGCCTTTCTCGCCTACAATGCCGGGCGCCTTCGTGAAGGATGTTCGCTCTTCTCCCAGCGGATGCTCGCATCCGATGTGACCGTCGGCATGAGCCTGACCGGCGCCATGACGCCGGCCGGCCTCGGCATGAGCTGTCTGATCCCCCTGATGGAAGCGGGGTTCGTCGACTGGATGATCTCGACCGGGGCCAATCTCTATCACGATGCGCACTTCGGGCTCGGCCTGGCTATGCATCGCGGGACCCCGCACGCGGACGACGTGGAGCTGCGCGACAAGGGCGTCGTCCGGATCTACGACATCTTCTTCGACTACTCGGTGCTGCTGTCCACGGACGCGTTCATCCGCGAGGTCTCCGCCCGGGCGGAGTTCCAGCGGCCCATGAGCAGCGCGGAGTACCATTGGCTCCTGGGGAAGTATCTGCTGGAGCGGGAGCGCGCTCTCGCTCTGACCCGTCGCTCGGTACTGGCCGCAGCGCACCAGCTCGACGTGCCGATCTACACCAGTTCGCCGGGGGATAGCTCGATCGGGATGAACGTGGCCGAGCAGGCGCTCGCCGGGAGCAAACTCCGGTTCGACGTCAGTGCCGACGTGAATGAAACCGCGGCCATCGTTCTGGAGGCGAAGCGCTCGGCCGGGAAGAGTGCGTGTCTCATCATAGGCGGCGGGAGTCCGAAGAACTTCATCCTCCAGACCGAGCCGCAGATCCAGGAGGTGCTCGGCATCGACGAGCGCGGACACGACTACTTCCTTCAGATGACGGATGCGCGTCCGGACACCGGCGGACTTTCCGGCGCCACGCCGGCCGAGGCGGTGAGCTGGGGCAAGATCGATCCGGATCAGCTGCCTGGAACGGTCGTGGTCTACTGTGACAACTCGATCGCCTTGCCGTTGCTCACGGCCTACGCGCTGGCGCGGCACGAGCCGCGCCCGCTCAAGCGCCTGTACGGCAAGCGCGAGGCGATGTTGCGCCGGCTGATCGACGAGTATCACGCGGCACTCGCGTCCCGAGACCGTCGAGCCGAGGCGTCGCTGGCTGAGACGCAACCGGCCGGGGGGGCCAAAGCGGTCGGCCGGTGACGGGAAAGACCGGTGCGGCCCCGCCGGGCCCGAGCCTCACCATCGCCTATCGGTGGTACGCGCTCGGCCTCCTCGCCCTCATCAATCTCCTCAATTACCTCGACCGCAACGTCATCTTCGCGCTGTTCGAGCCGATCAAGCGCGACCTGGGGCTGACCGATACCCAGCTCGGCTGGCTCGGTTCGGCCTACATCCTGGTCTTCTCGGTGGCCGCGCTGCCCTTCGGCGTGATCAGTGATCTCCGATCTCGGAGGGCGGTGATCGCGGCCGGCGTGACGGTCTGGAGCGCGTTCACCGCGCTCGGCGCCGCCGTCCGGAACTTCGGGCAGCTGTTTATCTGCCGAGCCGCCGTCGGGGTTGGGGAGGCAGCGTTCGGTCCCGCCGCGGCATCGTTGGTGGCCGACTACTTCCCGGGTAAGGGTCGCGCGGCCGCCATGGGCGTCCTCTCGTCCGGGATCGCGCTCGGCGGGGTGCTCGGTATCGGACTGGGGGGCGTGCTCGAGAAGCACTACGGCTGGCGCGTCGCCTTTCTCGTCGTCGGGATCCCGGGCATGCTCTGCGCCATGGCGGCGGCGCGGCTCGTGGACCCGACCCGCCCGCCGTCGACGGTCACACTCCGCGCGTTCTTCGCCGGCCGGGACGGCGCCCTTGCCATGCTCCGCCGGGACTTCCTGTGCACAATGATCGGCACCGTCCTCGGCCTGGGCGCCGCCGTCACGCTCGGTGGGGTCTACGACTCGAAGCTCGACATCGCGGTGCTCGGCGCGGCGATGGGCCTGGGGCTCGCCGGCGACATTCTGCGGTGGGTGCGGCTCATCCGCAGGGGCAAGGTGGCCACCACGCCGCTCGGCGGCGAGCTGGGGAGCGCCATCGACGATATCGTCAGCGCGGTGAAGCGGGTGCTCGCCACGCCCACGCTGATGTACGTCTTCGTGGCGGGCGCCATGATTTCATTCGGCATGAACGGGATCGTGGGCTGGGGACCGACGTTCATCGCCCGTGAGCTGGGCCTGACGTCGTCCCAGGCCGCGACCCTGCTCGGCAAGTGGGGTCTGCTCGCGGGGACGGCCGGCACGTTGTTCGGCGGGGGCCTCGCGGACTGGCTGCGGCGCTACACCGACCAGGCCCGGGTCATCACGGTGGCGCTCGGTCTCTTGATCGGCGCTCCGGCTGCGATCTGGCTGCTCACGGTGCGGGACGAGGCCATTTTCATTCCGGTGTTCTTCGGCGCGTTCTTCTTCCTCTCGTGGTATAACGGCCCGCTCACCGCGGTGATCTTCGACGTCGTGCCGGCCCGGGTGGGCGCTACGGTCGCCGGTGCCTACCTGCTGTTCATCCATCTGGCCGGTGACGCCATCGCATTCCCGCTCGTAGGCGCGCTCTCGGATCGGTTCGGAATCGACCGCGCGGTGTTCGTGCTCCCCTCGGTGGCCCTGCTCGGCGGACTCGTGGTGCTCGGCGCGCTCCGGACGGTCGGCGCGGACATGAAGCGCGTGACGCCATAGCTCGGCTTTCGGCCGCGCTCCACCGGCGATCGCTAGCGCGCCGTGCGGTAGACCAGGTCGAGCAGCTCGGCGTACATCGCCTCGGTGCGGTCCGGATCACCCGAGCGGATCGCGCTGGTCGCACAGTGGCGCAGGTGGTTGTCCAGCAGCGTCCGACCGGCACCTCGAAGGGCTTCCTGAACCGACGACACCTGCACCAGCACGTCCGCGCAGTAGCGCTCGTCTTCCACCATCTTTTGCAGACCCCGCACCTGACCCTCGATCCGGCGCAGCCGAGTGAGCAGCGCCTGCTTCGTGTCGGGCGCGAGGGCGACCGCATGGACTCCGTCTCCCGGGCGGAGACACGGACACGAGGCCGCTTCCGTGGTCATCGGTTCTCCGGTCATGCGCGTCTGAGCCTCAGGCTGTTGGTCACGACGCTCACGCTGCTGACCGCCATTGCGGCCGCCGCGAGCGCCGGGGTGAGCAGGATCCCGAAGGCCGGATAGAGAGCGCCGGCGGCGACGGGAATCCCGATGACGTTGTAGACGAACGCCCAGAACAGATTCTGCCGGATCACCCGCATCGCGCGGCGCGCCAGGGCAATGGCGTGCACCACGCCCAGCAGGTCCCCACGCATGAGCGTGATCCCGGCCGTTTCCATGGCGACGTCGGTGCCGGTGCCGATCGCGATGCCCAGGTCCGCTTGTGCCAGCGCCGGCGCATCATTGATTCCGTCCCCGACCATCGCGACGACCCGGCCGGATTCCTGCATCTGCCGTAGCGCCTCGAGCTTCCGGTCCGGAAGGATCTCGGCCACGACGCGCTCGATTCCCACGGCGCGGGCTACCCCCTCCGCGGTACGTCGATCGTCGCCGGTCAGCATGACGATTTCGAGTCCGAGCGCCTTGAGCCCCGCTACGGCCTCCCGACTCGTGGGTCTCACCGGGTCGGCAATCGCAACCAGCCCGGCGATCCGGCCGTCGACCGCGACGTACACGGGCGTCGCGCTCTCGGCCGCAAGCCGCTCGGCGTCCCCATCGACGGCGTTGACGGGCAATCCTCGCTCCTCCATCAGCCGCCGGCTTCCGACGAGGACGTCGTGCCCGCCGACGCGGCCGGCGACACCGCGCCCCGCGTGCGCGCCGAACGCCTCAGGATCGATCAGCTCGAGCCCGCGGTCTCGCGCGGCCGTCACGATCGCATCGGATAGAGGGTGCTCGCTCAGCCGCTCCAGCGACGCCGCCAGGCGAAGCGATTCGTCGGTGAGGCCATTGTACGTCACACCGGGCCGGCCCTCCGTGAGGGTGCCGGTCTTGTCCAGTGCAACGACGTCGAGCTCGGCGGCCCGCTGGAGAGCGTCGCCGCCCTTGATCAGCACACCGAGCTCCGCTCCCCGCCCGGTGGCCACCATCACCGCCGTCGGCGTCGCGAGTCCCATGGCACAGGGACAGGCAATGATGAGCACCGTGACCGCGGAAACGAGCGCATGGAGATAGCGGGGCTCCGGGCCCCATGCGTACCAGAGGCCGAAGGTCACTACCGCGATCCCGATGACGATCGGCACGAACACGGCCGAGATCCGGTCGGCCAGGCGCTGGATGGGCGCCTTGGCCCCCTGAGCGCTCCGCACCAGCGCGATGATGCGGGAGAGTACGGTGTCCTGCCCGACCCGCGTGGCGCGGATCTGCACCGACCCATACCGATTGAGTGTGGCGCCTACCACTTCATCGCCTTCCACCTTTGCGACCGGGGCGGGCTCCCCCGTGAGCATCGACTCGTCGACCGTGGTCGTTCCCTTGAGCACGACCGCGTCCACCGGAATCCGCTCACCCGGGCGAACCAGCAACACGTCTCCGACGCGCACATCGGCGATGGGCACCTCGATTTCCGTCGTCTGGCGAATTAGGTGGGCGGTGTCCGGACGGAGGCCCATCAGGCCGCGAATGGCGCCGGACGTGCGCCGCTTGGCCCGGACCTCGAGCAGGTTGCCGAGGAGGACCAGAGCGATGATCGTCGCGACGGCCTCGTAATAGACCTGCGGCATCACTCCGCGCGCCGCCACCCAACGCGAGGCCGTGGTCATGAAGAAGCTGAAGCCAAACGCCGCGCCCGTGCCGACGGCAATGAGTGTGTTCATGTCCGCCCCGCCGTGGCGAAGGGCCGCCCAGGCTCGGGTGTAGTACTGGCGACCACTCCAGAAAACCACGGGAAGGGTGAGCGCCAGCTCGAGCCAGCGCATGCCGTCGCTCTGCGGATGGCCGACGACCATCATCGCGACCGCGGGTACCAACGCGACCCAGAACTTGCGCACCAGCGTCGTGGTCTCGCGGTCGCGCTCCTCATCCTGGCGTTGGAAGGCCGCTTCGGCCGTCGCGCCCGCCTGCGGCAGCTCGGCCCCGTAGCCGGTTTCGCGGATCGCGGCCACCAGACCCTCGGGGGTGACGGTCGCGGGATCGAAATCGACGGCGGCTTCGCCGGTCATCAGGTTCACCGATGCGGACGCAACGCCGGGCGTTTGTTCCAGGGAGTGCTGCACCCGCGCGCTACACGCGGCGCAGGTCATGCCGGACACAGGGATGGTGCGATGCTGGAGCGTTGTCGTCACGGCCGTACCTTGGCGCGGTACCCGGCGGCGGCCACCGCGGCCTCGAGACTGGCCCGGTCAGTAACGGCCTCGTCCAGGCGGACATCGGCGCGACCAATCTTTACCGACTCAACCTGAACACCCGGCAGCGTAGCGAGCGCGCGGTTGACCGCGTTCAGGCAATGGCCGCAGCTCATGCCTTCTATATCCAGGGTCGCTTGGGTCATGGCTCCGTTCCTCTAGATAGGGGGAGGGGGTATGTCAACGTACTATCTGAACGCCGTTTGCGCCATTCCGGTTCCGGACGACTCGGGGTGCAAAACGCCGCGCACCGGCAGCGGCGCACCATCGGCGGCATGAAGGTCCGGCTGCCGCAAGCTTGCAAGTCGAGCAGAGGCAGCAGGTTCGCAGCTGCCTATCCGGGGGCATGCCTCGTGCACCTTCCCTTCGCATGACCGACCCGCGTGACGTGAGCCCCTTGCCGCTCATCCCGATTCTCCGGGCCGGGGACGGGGTGCCCGATCGCGACGACCTCGCGACCTGGCACGAGGCGCTCGCCGATGCGGTCGGCGTCGAGGTTCCGCACGACCTCTTTGCGTTGTGGCTCTATCCGGCGTCCGGCGGGGCGGAGCTGATCGGCCCTGAAGCGCTGGCGCAGGATGAGCTGCCCGTGCCGCTCCCGCGGCCCCGGGTCTCGGAGGAAGAGACCGCGACGCTTGCGGCGATTGTGGAGCGGGCCGGTTATCGGTCGGTGGCTTGCCTGCCGATCAGGTTCGGCCCCAGCGACGTCGGCCTCCTGCTCGTGGCCGCGCTGGACGCCGATCGCTATGATGCCGCCGTGCGAGAGACGCTCGGCCGCGTCGCGGAAGCGATCGCCCCGACGTTTTCGCGCATCGCGCGGCAGCAAGGCGCGGCGGAGGGTGGGGCTGCACCGGATCTCGGGAGCGCGCTGGCCGCGGCCTGGACGGAGGCGCGTTCCCCCCGCGACTTCTTTGCACTCGCATCAGCGGGTTTCGGAGAGCTGGTCCCGCACGCCATCTTCGAGGTTCTCATTCCCGGTCCTTCGCCGGGGCGCCAATACCGACTGGGAGGCCACGCCGGCGGTCCGCCCTGGGCGGAGCCGGGGCTCGTGGTGGAGCCGGACCGGCTGGATCTTGTGGCGCTCTTCGACGGCCAGCCGACCCTGCTCCTGCGCGAGCCCGTGGACGCCTCGTTCACCCAGCTTTTCGGAGATGCTCTCCCCGCCGGAGACGTCATTCGCTCGCTGCTCGGCGTCCGCATCACCTCGAGCGGGCATCTGGCCGGCCACCTT